>JBKEAX010000045.1:0-17601 GCA_047972825.1 Hyphomicrobiaceae bacterium
GTATTTTCCTTCCACGAGATCGCGTTCATTTTTCATGGAATAGCGAACGCGATCTATCTTCTTTTATTTCTCGCCATGTTCTTCACACCGAACCGCGTACACTTCGGCTGAACATGCTCTAGTTCAACGGCTTTACGTTGGCATTGCGTAGCCGCGATGCCGGGTTTGGGGACTGCATGGCGCCCGCTGCGAAGTAAATCAAGCCGTGGAACGGTGAAAATGCGGCAAAGCGGTGAAACTCTTTGGCCTACCCGCCCTTTATCGTGTTCAAAGCTGTGTGATCCATCATCATTTGTTGGCTCTTAGCCAAATTCGCCAAGCGATAAACCAGAACAATGGCAGCAGCGGCACCATAAAAATACCTAGCACCAAAAAGGCAATTGTAGCCGGTGGTATCGTGCCTACCTTGTTGGACAGTTGCTCGAAGACTTCTTCTTTGCTGACGCTGTCATTGCGATTGGTCGTGTTCCCTTGGGTCGTCGCCTTCTGCTGTTGGATCCGCTCCTGATTTACGGCGCTGTTATCAGGTCGCATGCTTTGAGCTGATCGTTTCTCAGGCTTATTTTTGCGTGTTATGATTTTTGACCAGGGCTGCTCGTTGATTTTTTCTTTTTTGGTCCTTTTGGAAGCCGAGCCATAGTCAGATTTCCGGTGTTCCTCACGATAGATTTTACGCACATCGAAGAAATTGGGAATTTCGCGAGCTTCAACCCAGCCGTTCATACCATCGCGCCAGACGTGGTCTTCCGGCTTGACGAGGCCCCGCCCAATAGCCTGACGCATGGCTTCATCATTGAGTGGTCCAGACGATTTGCCGTTCTCGCGGGTGACGTACCAGCCAAGTTCCACTGAAGCGTCGGTGGTCATGATGCTCGATCCCGAATCGGTAGCACGTTGGTCTGCAAGACTAGGGGTGGGCGCCCGGCGAAGCAAATGGCGCCGTTCTTTTGGGACACTCAGCTGATTTAATTCACCGACGAACCTTTCAGATGATCTTCAAACGCCGCAGGCTTTCTGCCGCCGCTGAAATTGCTTCGTCGGGTGAACGGAAAGTATGACCGAGAACTTCACGAGCTTTACGGTTGTCGCAATGGCGGACCTTGCCTAGTTCTGGCAGTACGGTCCTGAGGCGCTTATCGAACACCGCGATGGAACGAACCATCATATCCGGCATTTCAAACTTCGGCACTTTGCCTTTGAGATCGGGGAGGCTGGCAGCGATCCGGCGGCCGATCCCCATCAATGATGTAGCACCATTTGCAGCAATAAACCGTTCACCGGCGGCATGCGGGTGGGTCATCGCAACGACGTGCAACGCTGCAACGTCGCGGACATCAACGACTGGGAACTCGACGCGTGGCGCCGCCGGATAGGCGCCCGTCCCCATCAGCCGCAAGACTTCCAGAGATGTGGAGAGGTCTGGGTCCAGAGCCGGACCCTGGACAAAGCCCGGGTTGATGACTGCAAGTTCAGGCGCCTTGTCTGTCTCGCGCGCCCAATCCCAAGCGGCCTGTTCGGCGAGGGTCTTGGACGCGATATAGGGCGTGATGTCGGTGCGGGTCGTATCTGTCCAGTCTGCCTCCGTATAGACGTGCCCGGTAGGGCGGGCATCAGTGTACATCACGGCAACGGTGGAGGACGTCATCACGATACGCTCTATGCGAGCTTTGGCTGCGGCGTTCAACGCCCGCAAAGCCCCGCCGCGCGCGGGACCGATGAGTTCTTCGCGGGTCTTGGGCTGCGTGATGGGAAAGGGTGATGCGAGGTGAAGCATGTAGCGGCAGCCTTGCGCGGCTGTCTCCCAGCCTTCATCCTTGGTTAGATCTGTTGCAACGATCTCAACGTGGCTGGCGTCGACATCTGCATGAGCAACAGCGCGTTTGATGCTCTCAGACGTACGCGCGGGATTGCGTGCTGTGCCGCGCACTTTAAAGCCTTTGCGCAAAAGCTCGGCGATGCAGTGCTTGGCAATAAACCCTGTGGCACCGGTGACGAGTACAGTATCGGTCACGATCGTCTCACTGCTTTGTGGTGGCCTTACCCTACCTAGATCTCGTTCACGTTTCACGGAATCGCGAACGCGATCTATTTTCTTTTATTTCTCGCGGTGTTCTTCACGCCGAACCGCGCACACTTCGGCTGAACATGCTCTATGATCCTACACGCACGAACGCGCCGACAAAACGACAGAGCCCGGAAGCATGCGCCTCCGGGCTCCACAAGATTGGATCAGATTGAGCCTTGCGGCGATCAGATCGGAAGAGAGTCGGTCTGTTCGCCCTGCTCGGCAAGCCAAGCCTCGTGGCGTTCGCGATCTTCCTTGCCTTTGACGCTCTCGTCGCGGTCAACCAGCTCAATAACGGCACGTGGTGCGCTATCGCCGTAGCGGAAGCCAGCCTTCAGAACCCGGGTGTACCCACCGTTGCGGTCCTTGTAACGCTCGGCCAGAACGTCGAAGAGCTTCTTCGTCATATCTTCGTCGCGCAGGCGTGCGGCTGCCAGACGGCGCGAATTCAAGTCCCCACGCTTGGCGAGCGTGATGTACTTGTCCATGACGCGCTTCAGGTCCTTGGCCTTGGGCAGCGTGGTGACGATCTGCTCGTGCTTGATCAGCGCGGCAGCCATATTGGAGAACATCGCCTGGCGGTGCCCACTGTCGCGTGAGAACCGACGGCCCATTTTTTTGTGTCGCATCGTAACTTTCCCTTGCGTTGTGGCATTTCCGGGCTGTTGCCCGATTGCCCGATGGGAGGTTCTGCGGCCTCACCTTGCCGGGCGGTTCATCCCGTACCGGCATGGCCGATGCGGGTCAGCGTGTTTCACGAAATCAGAACTGGTCCTCAAAGCGCTTGGCCAGTTCCTCAATGTTATCGGGCGGCCAATTGGGAACTTCCATACCCAGGTGCAGCCCCATGGAGGCCAGAACCTCCTTGATCTCGTTCAGAGACTTGCGGCCGAAGTTCGGGGTGCGAAGCATTTCGGCTTCGGTCTTCTGGATCAGGTCGCCGATGTAAACGATATTGTCGTTCTTCAGGCAGTTGGCAGAACGGACCGACAATTCCAGCTCGTCCACCTTCTTGAGGAGGGCCGCGTTGAACGCCAGTTCGGGGTGCTGCTGCTCTTCGACTTGCTTCTTGGGTTCCTCGAAGTTGATGAACACCGAAAGCTGGTCCTGCAGAATGCGGGCGGCCAATGCGACAGCATCTTCCGGCGTCACTGAGCCATCTGTTTCGACGGTTAGCGTCAGCTTGTCATAGTCGAGGATCTGGCCCTCACGGGTGTTCTCCACCCGGTAGGACACCTTCTTGACCGGCGAGTAGAGGCTATCGACGGGAATAAGCCCGATTGGAGCGTCTTCAGTGCGATTGCGCTCGGCGGCGACATAGCCCTTGCCTACATCAGCCGTCAGTTCCATACGAACCGTGGCGTCCTGGTCGAGATGGCAGATGATGTGTTCGGGATTGAGGATCTCAACCTCAGAGGAGGTCTCGATGTCTTTGGCACGGGCTGGGCCAGGGCCTTCCTTGTTCAGCACCATCCGCTTGACGCCTTCGGAGTGAAGCCGCAGCGCTACTTCCTTGATGTTGAGGACCACGTCGGTCACGTCCTCACGCACACCTGGAATCGAGGAAAACTCGTGCAGCACGCCGTCGATCTGGACGGTCTTTACGGCAGCACCTTGAAGCGATGAAAGCAGCACGCGGCGCAGCGCATTACCCAGCGTAAGACCAAAACCACGCTCAAGCGGTTCGGCCACCAGAGTTGCGACACGCGAACGATCACGGCCAGACTGAACGTCGAGCTTGTTCGGCTTGATGAGATCCTGCCAGTTCTTCTGCAGCAATGTTACCACTTGAAGACCTCTTTCCTTAATCGCACGCGGTGGGGGAAGCCCGGTGCGCGGCTACGGTTCAGGCGGCCAGCACGCCTTGCACAACGTCGGCAAGGCTCATGCAGCGCCCTTGAATGGGGCATGCGAATGGGGCCGGCATAGCCCCACAATAGCAATCAAACCCGGCGGCGCTTGCGCGGGCGGCAGCCGTTGTGCGGGATCGGCGTTACATCGCGGATCGAAGTAATCTGGAAACCGACTGACTGAAGCGCACGCAAAGCCGATTCACGACCCGAGCCGGGGCCGCAAACCTCGACTTCCAGGATCTTCATGCCGTGTTCCATCGCCTTCTTTCCGGCGTCCTCGGCTGCCATCTGTGCGGCGAAGGGGGTCGATTTGCGCGAACCCTTGAAGCCCATCGTGCCAGAAGATGACCAGGAGATCGTGTTGCCCTGGGCATCCGTAATGGTGATCATCGTGTTGTTGAACGAGGCATTCACGTGGGCGACGCCTGATGAGATGTTCTTTTTCTCGCGGCGGCGCATCTTGCGCGCTTGCTCTTTAGCCATGTTTTAAGTGCTCCCTTGCCGCTCATGCGAGCAGCGCATGGGTCGGTTTACGTTTCGATACGATTGTAATGCGGTGCTGTGCGGCCTGAATTTCGCACGCCGCCCAGCGCGCTTGTCCAGTTTCCTACTTTTTCTTGCCAGCGATCGGCTTGGCCGGACCTTTACGGGTGCGGGCGTTGGTGTGGGTGCGCTGACCGCGAACGGGCAGACCACGGCGATGACGCAAGCCGCGATAGCAGCCCAGATCCATCAAACGCTTGATGTTCATCGCAACGTCGCGGCGCAGATCGCCCTCGACCAGATAGTCGCGGTCGATGGTTTCACGGATCTGCAGAACCTCCGCATCGGAAAGTTCATTCACCTTCCGCTCAGCGGGGATGTTCACCTTTTCACAGATTTCCTTGGCAAACTTGGATCCGATACCATGAATGTACTGAAGCGCGATGGGTACGCGCTTATTGGTCGGAATGTTCACGCCAGCGATACGGGCCACGTCTAGTCTCCTGGTCTTTGCTGCAACGGTTCAGGCTCATCCACATGACAAACATGGGAGAACCACCCGCAGCGGTTCGGCCACACGCCCCGTGGCTATCCCGCTCATTTTGTTCAACAAATGGCATTGCGACCGGCCCGGCAACGGCGCTGCCGGAAAAACCGATCGCAGAGGGTGCGTCATGAAATCGCGGTCTTTTAGCCCGCTTGGGTACTCCTAGTCAACGTTTTGGCGCGTTTTGCGCCCGATTGGTCCCTGCGTCATGCCGCCTCGGGCGGCTTGAGCAGGTGATTTGTTTAACCAAGTGCCTGGTCGATCTGCCGGGTCACATCGTCGATCTGTGCCATGCCATCGACCGTCTTCAGCTTTCCTTTTGCAAAGTAATAGCCAATCAGGGGCGCGGTCTCACGGTAGTAGGCCATGAGGCGCGTGCGCAGTGCCTCGGCGTTGTCGTCAGATCGCACAGTGCCGCCTGCTGCCGCTGTTTCGCGAGCCCGGTTCTCGATACGCGAAATGAGAATAGTGTCATCAACCTTGATCTCGACCACCGCATCAAGCGTCTTGCCTTTTGTCTGCAGCAACGCGTCCAGCGCGGCTGCCTGCGGCAGGGTGCGCGGAAAACCATCGAGAATGAAACCGTTCTGGCAGTCCGGCTCATCGATGCGATCGTTGATGATGCCAATGACGATCTCATCGGAAACGAGACCACCACTTTTCATAATTGCGTCGGCCTGCTTGCCGATCTCAGATCCTGCGGCCGCTGCAGCGCGCAACATGACTCCGGTGGAGAGTTGAACCATTTTTCGGTTCTTTTCTATCAACTCGGCCTGCGTTCCCTTGCCTGCTCCTGGCGGGCCAAGAAGGATGATGTTCATTTCCGTCCCCTATTTGACGATGCGCCCCTCAGCTTGGCCTTCTTGATGAGACCTTCGTACTGATGAGCCAACAGATGACTTTGCACCTGCGCCACCGTGTCCATAGTGACTGAGACCACGATCAACAGCGATGTACCGCCGAAGTAGAAAGGCACTGCTGCGTAGGAGATCAAAAATTCGGGCAAGACACAGACTGCGGCGAGGTAGATTGCACCGACGACCGTAATTCGCGTGAGCACATAGTCAATATACTCAGCAGTCTTCTCGCCCGGACGGATGCCTGGAATGAACCCACCATACTTGCGCAGGTTGTCGGCTGTATCTTTCGGATTGAACACCACAGCGGTGTAGAAAAAGGCAAAAAACACGATCAGCGCCACAAACACGATGAGGTGCAGTGGCTGCCCGCGACCCAATGCCGCGACGATGGTGTTCAGCCATTCCGGACCTTGGTTGTTGGCGCCAGCGGTGAAGCTTGCCGCCGTGATCGGCAGTAGCAGCAACGATGAGGCAAAGATCGGCGGGATGACACCTGAAGAGTTGAGCTTCAACGGCAGGTGCGAGGTGTCACCCTGGAACATGCGATTGCCAACCTGGCGCTTTGGATACTGGATCAGCAGTCGCCGTTGCGCGCGTTCCATAAAGACGATGGCCGCCACCACAGCCAGCATCAGGACAATCAAGGCAATGAGGAGGAATGTCGAAAGGGCACCGGTGCGCGCCATCTCAAACAGCCCTGCGATCGCCGATGGAAGGGCGGCTACAATGCCTGCAAAGATGATGAGCGAGATACCGTTGCCTACGCCGCGCTGCGTGATTTGCTCACCAAGCCACATCAGGAACATCGTGCCGCCAACAAGCGTCACGACGGTTGAGATGCGGAAGAACATGCCGGGTTCGATGACGACTGAACCGGCTGCGCTGGATGAGCCTTCCAAACCGATGGCAATTCCATAGGCCTGGAATGCAGCGAGTATAACCGTCAGATACCGTGTGTACTGGTTGATCTGCTTGCGGCCCTGCTCGCCTTCTTTCTTCAGCGCTTCCAGGCGCTTATCCATCGAACTCATCAACTGCATGATGATCGATGCAGAGATGTAGGGCATGATGTTCAAGGCGAAAATCGCCATGCGCTCGACGGCGCCGCCGGCAAACATGTTAAACATGCCGAGAATGCCGCTGGACTGGCTTTTGAATGTCTCGGCGAATGCAACCGGATTGATACCGGGAAGCGGGATGAACGTGCCGAGCCGATACACCAGCAACGCAGCCAGTGTGAACCAGAGACGCTTTTTGAGTTCCTCAGCCTTGGCAAATGCGCCGAAGTTGAGGTTGGCGGCGAGCTGCTCGGCAGCGGATGTCATCTCGTCTTCTCCCGACCCTCGTGCCTTGGTGGAGTTCCGGCCAAGTCAACCATGGCCCCAGGCACCTCGCTCGCTGGCGGCGCGGAATTGTAAAGTCCCCGCGTGTTTCCGTCTTCGCGCACTTCTCTCAAGCTCATCTCGGCCGAAAGTCCGGCCGCAACAGGCGTTAAATGGCGCCGATACGTTCAGCAAACAACCACAGGCGACAAATTCAGCCGCAAACGGCGTCCATCTGTAGCAAAAATGTCCGGCACGAGCCTTGTGACCGTGCCGGAAAGCTGGCTGCGCCGTCAGCTCGCGGCCTTGGCCTTCTTGGCTGCCGACTTCTTGCGTTTGGCCTCGTCTGCTTCGAGGATCTTTTTCTCGATAAGCGTCACCGCGCCGCCCGCCTTTTCCACTGCGGCCTTTGCCGTAACGGTTGCGTGATCGACGGTGATCTGGACCTTGTCCTTCAATTCACCCGTACCGAGAAGCCGCAGGCCATCCTTGGCACGACGCAGTACGCCACTTTCAACCAGCGAGGCAACCGTGATCGGTTGGCTGGCATCAACACGCTTGTCGTCGATTGCCTTTTGCAGAGCACCAAGGTTGATCTCGTTAAAGTCCTTACGGCGCCATTTGTTGAAACCGCGCTTTGGAAGGCGGCGGTGCAATGGCATCTGACCACCTTCGAAGCCGCCAATGGCGACGCCTGTGCGCGACGTCTGACCCTTGACACCGCGACCAGCAGTCTTGCCGACACCTGAACCGATGCCGCGACCGACACGTACGCGCGTTTTGCGTGCGCCGTCGTTATCTTTGATTTCGTTGAGCCGCATGGGACGCGCTCCTTAAAGTCCTGGCAATTCACTTGCGGCGATCCATCAATCGTGTCGATGGGCCTTTGCCGCGTTGTGGTTCTTATTACTCGCCGACAACCCGCACGAGATGGCTGACCTTCCGGATCATGCCACGCACAGAGGGCGTGTCTTCAAGTGTTCGCTGGCGATGCAGCTTGTTGAGACCGAGACCGATCAGCGTATCGGTCTGGTCCTTGCGGCGGCGGATCGCGCTTGCAACCTGCTCGACCGTGACAGTCTTTTTCTCGGCCATCTCACTTCACCTTGCCTCTCGACAGCGGGCCTTGAACCCACGCCGCGGGATCCACACACATATATTGTGCAATCCCGTGAATTCTTCATTCCACTGCGCGCCATCCAGCCCAGGACAGCGAATAGTGATCAAGCCTCGGCAACTGCTTCGGCCGCAGAGGAACCATCGCGGCGGCGTGATACGATCTCGCCAACCTTCATGCCCCGGCGAGCCGCAACATTGCGCGGGTTTTCCTGGTGTGTCAGCGCGTCGAAAGTTGCGCGAACAACGTTGTATGGGTTTGACGTGCCCACCGACTTGGCAACGACATCCTGCACGCCCAGCATCTCGAACACGGCGCGCATGGCGCCGCCAGCGATAATGCCAGTGCCCGGAGGCGCCGAACGGACGGTTACTTTGCCGGCGCCATGGTGCCCAACAGAGTCATGGTGCAGCGTACGCGCGTCACGCAATGGCACGCGAACCAGGTTGCGCTTGGCGGACTCGGTTGCCTTGCGGATCGCTTCGGGCACCTCGCGAGCCTTGCCGTGGCCGAAGCCGACGCGGCCCTTCAGATCGCCTACGACGACCAGGGCAGCAAAGCCGAAACGCTTACCGCCCTTGACCACCTTGGCCACGCGGTTGATGTGAACGAGCTTGTCGGAAAACTCGTTGTCGCGCTCTTCGCGATCGCGGTCCCGACCGCGCTCTCTTCCGGGTGAACGTGCCACGGGTACTTCCTTCCGTTAGAAATCGAGGCCAGCTTCGCGGGCCGCATCGGCCAACGCCTTGACACGGCCGTGATAGAGATAACCACCACGATCAAAAATGACTTCCTTGATGCCTGCTGCAACGGCGCGTTCGCCCAGCAGCTTGCCGACAACCGCCGCAGCGGCTGCATCGGCACCCGTCTTGAGGTTGCCCTTGAGGTCTTTTTCCATGGTGGAGGCAGCAGCAACAGTCTTGCCGGCGACGTCGTCGATCACCTGTGCATAGATATGTTTCGACGAGCGATGAACCGAGAGCCTCGGACGCCCTGCCGAACGTGCCTTCAGCGCACGGCGAACGCGCGACTTGCGCCGATCGAACAATGAAGTTTTCGTGCCCATTGGCTCGGTATCCTTACTTCTTCTTGCCTTCCTTGCGGAAGATATATTCGCCCTGGTAGCGGATGCCCTTGCCTTGATAGGGCTCGGGAGGACGATAGGATCTGATATCGGCCGCAACCTGGCCAACTTGTTGTTTGTCGATACCGCTGACGGTGACGATTTCCTGCTTTGCACCAGAAACCGCAACCTGCACACCATCAGGAATGGTGTGGGTAACGTCATGCGAAAGACCGATGTTGAGGCCGAGATTCTTGCCTTTCATGGCCGCGCGATAACCGACGCCCTGGATTTCCAGAACCTTGGTGTAGCCGTCGGTCACACCCGTAATAAGGTTGGCGATCTGCGTGCGCGACATTCCCCACATGGAGCGCGCCTGCTTGCTATCGTCAACAGGGGTGACGGAAACCTCACCGTCCTTGAAATCAACCTTGACGTCTTCAGGAACCGTGAAGCTCAACTCGCCCTTGGGTCCCTTCATCTTGACGACCTGTCCCGATACCGTCGCCGTTACGTTCGACGGCACCGTCACCGGTTTCTTACCTATGCGCGACATGGCTTTGTCCAACCCTTCGCTTGAAAGTCCCGCAGTACCCTT
Source organism: Hyphomicrobiaceae bacterium (assembly GCA_047972825.1). GTDB lineage: Bacteria > Pseudomonadota > Alphaproteobacteria > Rhizobiales > Hyphomicrobiaceae > JAEUMD01. The sequence goes on from JBKEAX010000045.1 coordinate 9,909, forward strand.
GCTGGCACTGCATCAAAATACGTTACAGAGGATCTCGCCGCCGACGTTTTCCTCACGTGCCCTGGCATCCGACATGACGCCCTTGGGTGTCGAAAGGATCGCCACACCGAGACCGTTAGCCACCGTTGGCAGCGTACGAACCGGGGAATAGACACGACGGCCAGGCTTGGAAACACGCTTGATATCGCGGATCGCTGGTTGACCGTTGAAGTACTTCAGCTCGATCTCGAAGGTCGGCAGTTCGCCCTTCTGTTCGACGCGCGCGTAGCCACGGATGTAGCCTTCCTCGGCCAGCACGTCCAGCACACGCTGGCGCAGGTTCGAAGCTGGCGTCACAACCTTGGGACGGCGACGCAGCAGCGCATTGCGGATACGGGTCAGCATATCGCCGAGCGGATCGTTCATCGACATGTAACTCGCCTCCTTACCAGCTCGACTTGACCATACCGGGGATCATCCCGTTGCTGGCGAGTTCGCGCAGCTGGTTCCGGCACATCTTCAACTTGCGGTAATAGCCTCGCGGACGCCCGGTCAGCTCACAACGGTTACGAACGCGCGTCTTGGAAGAATTGCGCGGAAGTTCCGCCAGTTTCAGCCGAGCTGCGAAGCGCTCCTCCGTCGGCTTCGACCGATCTTCGGCCAGAGCCTTCAGGCGCTCCCTTTTGTCTGCATACTGCGACACCAGCTTGCGCCGCCGCTTGTTCTTCTCAATTGAACTTGTCTTAGCCATTCAAAAAATCTCCAAAGGCCTTTCGGGTTTCTGGTTTTCGCCCGAGGTCCTCTAGTTGCGGAACGGGAAGTTGAAGTTGCGAAGCAGCTCGCGCGCCTCGTCGTCGTTTTTTGCGGACGTACAAACCACGACGTCCATACCCCAGATCTCGTCCACCTTGTCGTAGTCGATTTCGGGAAACACAATGTGCTCCTTGAGGCCCATCGAGAAATTGCCACGCCCATCGAAGCTCTTGGGATTCAATCCGCGAAAGTCCTTGATGCGGGGCATGGCGATGGTGATGAAGCGATCGAGGAACTCATACATGCGGTTGCCGCGCAGCGTCACCTTGGCGCCCAACGTCATGCCATCGCGTACCTTGAACGTAGCGATGGACTTGCGCGCCTTGGTTGTCACCGGCTTCTGTCCTGCGATGAGGGCAAGATCACCAGCAGCATTTTCGACCTTCTTGCGGTCAGCTACGGCCTCACCGATCCCCATGTTCAGCACGATTTTTTCGAGCCGGGGAATCTGCATCTGATTGGCATAGCCGAACTTTTCCATCATGGCGGCGCGGACCTTGTCCTGATAGAGCGCCTTCATGCGGGGCTTATAGTCCTTTTCAGCCATGGCTTACTTCTTCTCCGGAATAATCTCGCCCGAACGCTTGGCGTAGCGGACCTTCTTGCCGTCTTCGAGGAACTTGAAACCAATGCGCGATGGCTTGCCGTCCTTGGGATCCTCAATGGCGAGGTTGGACAGGTTGATGGCAGATTCCTTTGAAACGATGCCGCCTTCTTCCTGTGCCGACTGGCGCTGATGGCGCCGCACCATGTTGACGCCACGAACGAAGGCCCGGCCCTCGCGCGGGCGTACCTCGATCACTTCACCATGCTTGCCGCGATCGCGGCCGGTGAGCACGATTACGTGGTCACCCTTCTTGATCTTCTGCGCTGCCATCACAGCACCTCCGGTGCGAGCGAAACGATCTTCATCTGGTTCTTTGCGCGAAGTTCGCGCGTGACCGGCCCAAAAATACGGGTGCCGATGGGTTCGCCCTGGTTGTTGACGAGTACGGCCGCGTTACGGTCGAACCGGATGAGGGAACCGTCGGGACGCCGCACACCCTTGGCGGTGCGAACAACGACAGCTTTCATGACCTGGCCCTTCTTGACGCGGCCCTTGGGGATCGCCTCCTTGACGGAGACAACGATAATGTCGCCGATCGTTGCATATTTGCGCTTGGAACCGCCGAGCACCTTGATGCACTGCACGCGCCGCGCGCCTGAATTGTCGGCGACGTCGAGATTTGATTCCATCTGGATCATCGCGTTTCGTCCTTACCTGCCGGCCGCCCTACGCGGCGTCTATGTCAACCACTGCAGACTGATCTATTGCCTGCAAAATCCTTCATGCCCGATACTGTTGAAGCAGCGCTCTCGTCATACGGTGCGCGTTCTTCATTGCTCAGGCTCAAGCACTTTCCACGACGGTCCAGCGCTTGTGTTTCGATATCGGCGCGCTTTCGATGATCTGCACGCGGTCACCGACCTTGTGCTTGTTGTTCTCGTCATGCGCCTTGTATTTTTTTGTACGCCGCACCGTCTTCTTGAACAGCGGGTGGGTGTAGCGCCGCTCGACTTCAACAACGATGGTCTTTTCGCTCTTGTCCGATACGACGGTCCCATGAAGCACGCGCTTGGGCATGTTTGTTCTCCTTACGCGCTCTTGGGCGCTGCAGCCCGTTTCTCACGGGCAATTGTCATGACGCGAGCGATGTCGCGGCGCACTTCGCGCACCCGCGAGGTGTTTTCGAGCTGACCCGATGCACCCTGGAAGCGCAGGTTGAACTGCTCCTTTTTCAGCTTCAAAAGCTGATCGTCGAGCTGGTCGAGGGACATATCCCTGAACTCTGCAGCCTTCATCCTCTTAGTCCTTCACAACTCTTCCGGTCGAGCCATCGGCCCGCCGTGCAATGGCTCTAGCCAATACGCGTTATGATGCGCGTTTTGATCGGCAACTTGGCAGCACCCAGACGCAGCGCCTCGCGGGCGATCACGTCCGGCACACCATCCAGTTCAAACATGATGCGGCCCGGTTTGACCCGAGCGGCCCAATAGTCGGGCGACCCCTTGCCGGAGCCCATGCGGACTTCCTGCGGTTTTGACGACACGGGCAGATCAGGAAATATGCGGATCCACACGCGACCGGCACGCTTCATGTGACGGGTGATGGCACGACGGGCGGCTTCGATCTGGCGCGCGGTGATGCGCTCAGGCTCCAGCGCCTTCAGTCCGTGCGAACCGAAGTTGAGCGCGGTGCCACCCTTGGCTGCGCCATGAAGACGCCCCTTGTGGGCCTTACGGAACTTCGTTCGTTTGGGTTGCAACATGGTTCAATTTCCTAAACGTAATCTTGGGCGCGCGTGGGGTGCCGTCAGGCTCCGCTTGGACGCTCGCCTCCCCGATCGGAACGCTCGCGACGACGGCCACCGCCGCCACTTTCCTGCATGTCCATGGCCCGCTTTTCCGAGGCCATTGGATCGTGTTCGATGATCTCGCCCTTGAAGATCCAGACCTTGATCCCGATGATGCCGTAAGCGGTCTGCGCTTCGGCCAAACCGAAATCAATATCGGCGCGCAATGTGTGCAGGGGCACACGACCTTCGCGGTACCACTCTGTACGTGCGATTTCAGCGCCGCCCAGGCGGCCTGCCACGTTGATGCGGATGCCAACGGCGCCCGAGCGAAGGGCGGTCTGGACAGCGCGTTTCATGGCACGGCGAAATGCAACACGGCGCTCAAGCTGTTGGGCAATGCCTTCAGCAACCAGCGTGGCATCGATCTCCGGCTTGCGCACTTCGACGATGTTGAGGTGCACTTCGCTGTCGGTCAAACGCGCGAGTTGGCTGCGCAGCTTTTCGATGTCCGCGCCTTTCTTGCCGATCAGCACACCAGGCCTGGCCGTGTGGACAGTAACACGGCACTTCTTATGCGGACGTTCGATGACGACCTTTGAAATGCCCGCCTGGCGCTGCTGCTTCATGATGTGGTCGCGGATCGCCATATCCTCGTGCAGCAGCTTCCCGTATTCGCCACCACCGGCGAACCAACGGCTGTCCCAGGTGCGGTTGATGCCGACGCGCAGGCCTACCGGATTTACCTTCTGACCCATTATTCGGCCTCCTCGTTCGCTTCCGCTGCAGGCGCGGCAGACTTGCCCTTTTTGGCCTTCTTGGCAGCGGCCTGTTCCTCATCAACCTCGCGGACGATGACAGTGATCTGTGAGAACGGCTTTTCAATACCGCTGGCCCGGCCACGTCCGCGCGCATGGAAGCGCTTCATGACGATATTCTTGCCGACATGCGCTTCCGAAACGATCAGTTCGTTCACGTCGAGGCCGTGATTGTTTTCGGCATTGGCAACCGCGCTCATGACGCACTTGCGAACGTCCTGAGCGATGCGCTTTCTCGAAAATTCAAGATCAGCGAGCGCCTGGTCGACCTTCTTGCCGCGTATCAGACCGGCAACGAGATTGAGCTTTTGCGGAGAGATCCGCAGATTGCGCGCAACCGCCTTGGCCTCATTGTCGGGGAGCGTGCGCTCTCGGCTTGGCTTGCCCATTATCGCCTCGTCGCTTTCTTGTCGCCACCGTGCCCCGCATAGGTACGGGTTGGCGCGAACTCACCGAATTTATGGCCGACCATGTCTTCACTGACCGAAACGGGAACGTGCTTGTGGCCGTTGTGGACACCGAACGTCAAGCCGACGAATTGCGGCAGAATCGTCGAGCGCCGACTCCAGATCTTGATGACCTCGTTGCGGCCTGACGCGCGCACCTTCTCGGCCTTCTTGAGAAGGTAGCCGTCTACAAACGGACCCTTCCAAACTGAGCGTGACACGAGCTGATCTCCTTCGCCGAAGCGATTACTTCTTTTTCTTCAGGTGGCGGCTGCGAACAATGAACTTGTCCGTTGCCTTGTTCTTGCGGGTGCGGGCACCCTTGGTTGGCTTGCCCCAAGGTGTCACCCAGTGTTTGCCGCCGTTGGTCCGGCCGCCGTTGGGGTGATCGATCGGGTTCATGGTGATGCCGCGCACCGTCGGGCGCGTACCCTTCCAGCGCGAGCGACCAGCCTTGCCAGTAACCGTGTTGCCATGATCGGGATTGGAAACGGCCCCGACCGTCCCCATGCATTCCTGACGCACGCGCCGGGTTTCTCCCGATGATAGTTTCAAGATGGCCCAGCCGCTGTCACGGCCGACCAGCTGCGCAAAGGTGCCGGCTGAACGGGCCACCTGGCCGCCACGGCCTGGCTTCAGCTCGATGTTGTGGATGATCGTGCCGATCGGCATCGACTGCAACGGCATGGCGTTGCCGGGCTTAACGTCAACCTTCTCACCAGCGACGACCGTGTCACCGACGTTGAGGCGTTGTGGCGCCAGGATGTAGGCGAGCTCGCCATCCTCGTACTTCAAGAGTGCGATGAACGCGGTGCGGTTCGGATCGTACTCCAGTCGTTCAACCGTTGCTGGCACATCGTGTTTGCGCCGGCGGAAATCGACGTAGCGGTAGGTCTGCTTATGGCCGCCGCCAATGTGGCGCGTGGTGATGCGTCCCGCGTTGTTGCGGCCGCCCGACCTCGATTTGCCCTCGGTCAACGACTTGACGGGGGCGCCCTTCCACAGGCCCGACCGGTCAACAATGACCAAGTGGCGCAGGCCGGCCGAGGTGGGACGGAATGTCTTGAGTGCCATAACGTCCTACTCCTTAAAGGCCGGTCGTCACGTCGATGGAATGGCCTTCCTCGAGCGTAACGATTGCTTGTTTGGTGTCGCTTTGCAGCGCGCGCTTGCCGCGGAAGGTCTTGAGCTTGCCCTTGCGGACATGCGTGTTGACCCCTTTGACCTTGACGTTGAACAGGTTCTCGACGGCGAACTTGATGTCCTTCTTGGTTGCCGTTGGAGCAACCTTGAAGATCACCTGATTTGCTTCGGAAACCAGCGTCGCCTTCTCCGTGATGACAGGCGATAAAATGACGTCGTATGCCTTGACCTTATCCATCACTGGGCCTCCGCTTTCGCGCCAGCAAAGCGGACTTCAAGCGCTTCAACCGCCGCTTTGGTCAGCACCAGTTTCTTGCGGCGCAGAATATCGTAGACGTTAATGCCCTGGACCGGCAGGACGTCTATGTTGGGCAGGTTACGCGCGGCGCGCGCAAAGCCGATTTCCAACTCAGCACCATCAATGAACAGAGCATTGTCCAGCGAGAGCTTGGCCAACCGGTCGCGCAATTCGCGGGTCTTTCCGCCATCGACCGCAGCCTTGTCGAGCACGACAATATCGCCCGCCTTAGCCTTGGTTGAAAGTGCGTGACGCAATGCCAGGGCGCGAACTTTTTTCGGCAAACCCACAGCGTGGCTGCGCGGCTTGGGTCCGAATGGCTTGCCGCCACCGCGCCACTGGGGCACGGATTTGTCGCCATGACGTGCACCGCCGGTACCCTTCTGGCGATACATTTTCTTGCCCGTGACAGTTACTTCCGAACGGTCCTGGGTGTGATGCGTTCCTGCCATCCGCTTCAGCAACTGATAGCGAACCATGCGATGCAGGATGTCGGCGCGAGGCTCCAGACCGAAGATATCGTCCTTCAGTTCGACCTCTCCAGCCGTCGTCGCATCAAGCGTGGTGACGGATAGTTTCATCACGCCTGCTCCTTACTTTCAGCGGCTGTATCGGCGCCGCCCTTGGATTTAAAAGCACCAGGTACGGGCACGTCCTTGTGAGCAGGCTTCTTGACCGCGTCACGAACCAACACCCATCCGCCCTTGGAACCTGGAACTGCGCCGCGCACCATGAGCAAGCCGCGCTCGACATCGGTCTTGACGACAATGAGGTTTTGCGTCGTGACGCGCTCATCGCCCATGTGGCCGGCCATTTTCTTGCCCTTAAACACCTTGCCCGGGTCCTGGCGCTGGCCGGTCGAACCATGCGAGCGATGCGAAACCGAGACACCGTGTGTCGCTCTCAGACCGCCGAAGTTCCAGCGCTTCATCGCACCCTGGAAACCCTTGCCCTGGTTGGTCCCCGTCACATCAACGAACTGACCGGGTACGAAATGGTCAGCGGTGATCTGGGCACCCACCTCGATCAGGTTTTCAGGGGTGACCCGGAACTCAGCGAGCCGGCGCTTGGGCTCGACTTCAGCCTTGGCGAAGTTCTGCCGGTCGGCCTTCGTCAGACGCGATGGCTTACGGGTACCGGCACCAAGCTGCAGTGCGGTATAGCCGTTCTTGTCGTTGGTACGGTGAGACAGGACCTGAACATTGTCGAGCTTCAACACGGTCACGGGGATGTGCTCCCCGGCTTCCGTGAAGATGCGGGTCATTCCCACCTTCTGTGCAATTACACCGGAACGCATGGCGTGCATTCCTTCCCTTCATGCTGGGGTCATGGGCGGCAAACGTTGTTGCGCCAGAGGACCCTTTTCGAGAATTCGTCTAGAGCTTGATCTCGACATCAACGCCGGCAGCCAGATCGAGCTTCATCAGAGCGTCAACTGTCTGCGGCGTCGGGTCGACGATGTCGAGCAGGCGCTTGTGCGTGCGCATCTCAAACTGCTCGCGGCTTTTCTTGTCGATGTGCGGCGAACGGTTGACGGTAAAGCGCTCAATCCGCGTTGGAAGCGGTATCGGTCCGCGCACTTCCGCGCCCGTGCGTTTCGCCGTATTCACGATTTCCCGCGTCGACGCATCGAGGATGCGATGGTCAAACGCCTTCAATCGGATGCGGATATTCTGGCCGTTCATATCTTTGAAACTCGCTCAAAGGAAGAAGCGCCCGGTTGACCCGAGCGCCTCTCGCTCCCACTTCGGTTACTCTGTTATTGCTGCGACGACGCCGGCGCCGACGGTGCGGCCGCCTTCACGGATGGCGAAGCGCAGCTTCTCTTCCATCGCGATCGGCGTGATAAGCTCAACGTCCATC
>JBKEAX010000109.1:0-11806 GCA_047972825.1 Hyphomicrobiaceae bacterium
GCGACGATGAATATCGTCGATAAGCGCAGTTGTGCTGTTGCACCAATGGGGGCGTACGGAAGCATTGGCTTCGATGAAGTCCGATGAAGGCGGGCTGATGCCAAGTGGGCGCCTCGCACCCAATTCAAGGGCAGGGCCAACACCGCTATCGGCAGAGCCCGTTACATCGGTAGGTTGTGCCAGTGTGCCAGTTTCAATTCCGTGGGGGGCTCGAATTTCGGCCATCGTCCCGCCCAGGCTGGGTAAAGGGCCGCCTGCAACGCCAATAGCCAAAGCAAGAGCTGCGGCAAAGTGGGGCATAGTCCACGTAATCTTCACAAAAAACCCCCATCAGACCTTCATGCATGTCGCGAACAAACGCACAGCGCTTTCGCGATAACGGCATGCATCAAGTCAAAGACTCAGAGTGAGAGGGGCGAATGTGAACATTCGCTGCGCATTCCAGGAGGTGCGCGGGTTCCCTACCCTTGCAAATCGCTCCATGCGTGGTCCCCCAAAACTCTCAATATTCACCATCCCCAGTGTGTGGTGCCGACTGTCAAAGCATTCGAAGCATCAACATCACGCATACATCTCTCCAAGCGAAATGTGGCGCACAGCAGGCCGCAGGAACAGCTTTCCAATGTTTGCAAAATGAGTGTGGTTGACCTGCAACTCTGACTTTACGTGCAGGTCTTTTTCTTCATCATGCAGGCAATACGTGCCTGTCAAACAGAAGGCTCAACCCCGATTGCTTGCGCACTGCTGAACCGTTCTCCCCATGGAAAGCCTGCCGGGAACGCTGCGGCGATTTCTTCGCGCTGCGCCTGTGTAAGCCGCAAGTTCGCCGCTTTGACGTTGCTCTCAAGGTGTTCAGCAGTGCGTGTGCCCGGAATGGTGATCACATGCTCGCCGGCGCTGAGCACCCAGGCGATCGCCACCTCTACCGGAGATTTTCCCAGCCGGTCGCATAGCGCTTCGTAAACCTCCAATGCCGCTCGGTTCTGGGAATATGCCGGTTCCTGGAAACGCGGGTTGTGGAGGCGGAAATCTCCCGGCGAGAAGGTGGCAGGATTGGGGGCGTGGCCCGTCAGCATGCCGCGGCCCAGCGGCGAAAAGGCGACAAAGGCAGCCCGGCACTCGTCACAGGCTGCGATCAAAGAGTTTTCTGCACCCCGGGTCCATAAGGAGTATTCACTTTGAACGGCGGAGACACGGGCAATGCGATTGGCCGCGCGTAATGTCTCCGATGATACTTCGCTAAGGCCGATCGCGCCGATCTTGCCCTCTTTCTTCAAAGCCGACATCGTCTCCATAACTTCGTCAATCGGCCGGCCGGCTTCACGCCTTTGGATATAGAAAAGCTCGATATGATCGCGGCCAAGGCGTTTGAGTGACCGCTCCAGTGCATTGCGCAAATGAGCCGGGCTGTTATCGACGCGGCGTTCGCCGGTCACGGGCAGATAGCGGATGCCCGCCTTGGTGGAGAGCACGACATCAGCGCGACTTTCACGCAAATAGCGGCCGATGAGTTCCTCGCTCCGTCCCAATCCGTAGATATCGCTGGTATCGAAGTGATTGACCCCCATTTCGACCGCACGCGCAAACAGCCGCATCGTCTCGGCTTCGGTCGATGGTCCATAGGTGCCTGATATGCTCATGGCACCAAGGCTGACGGCGGACACCCGTGGGCCAAAGCTGCCGAGGCGGCGCATTTGCATCAAAGTCCTCCCAGATGTCGGCAATCCCGCTCATCGACGTTCTGGTGCGTCTTACGGAGTGCTCGACAAATTTATAGCGCCTGATTTGCCGTTAGTTTTTCTCTGGAAACAAGCCGACGCAAGTCGGAGACGCCATGACCGCTACCTTTTTCCAATATCGCCGTTGGATTTGCCTTTAGATGACGTCTAGGTCCGGACCCTAGAGGAAGGGTGCCGACCAATCTGGTTACTGGTGTCGCGTCGGCACCATATTGGGGGCAATTCACGATCTGGGCAAAAGCCTCTCCCACACACCTTTCGTTTTATGTTCCAATGCGCATTGGAATGGCTTTGGCCAGTCCAATTGCCCATGCGCCATGGGGCCCAATTTGATGCCACGGTGGCCATGGATTGCTCGCAGTGCCGAGGCTGCTCTCACTGATTTCGCTGAATGAATTTGAATTTTGGGAGATTAACGATGTTCTTTTTCTGCCGCTTGGCCGTAACGGCTGCCGCTTTAATTGCCATCATGCAAACGGCGGCCATTGCACCGGCCCAAGCGCAGGGTTACGGCCGTGATTGCGAGCATGGACCAGATACCTACCGTGTCCGGAATGTAGCGTCGTGGGATCGCCTCAATATTCGCTCGGGTCCAGGTGCGCGACGTGTCATTGTTGGTACCATCTCAGCTACGGCGACCGGTGTTCATTGTCTCGGTCCGTGCCAAGGCAACTGGTGCCGGATCAGCTGGCGCGGCATCGTTGGCTGGACAAACATGCGCTTCCTGGGCGAGTGACGCGGACCACGGCGAATGAGGCGAACCACGCTCAGGCCATTGCCTGCCGGTCAAGCGCTGGTCCTGGTTGCTGCACATAATCCTTTACGACAGGGCCCTTACGATACGGCAAGTACCACCTCGATACGGTTGAGGTTTTGCTTGTCGGCGCCAGGGACGATCCGCACAGACCCACCGTGACGGTCGGCGATCTGACGGACCAGCGCAAGGCCAACTCCGCTGCCCTGTGTCCGTCCGCGCGTGTTGCCCCTATGAAAGGGCTCAAAGGCACGTTCGGCGTCGGCGGGCGAAAAACCCTGACCGCAATCCTCGACCTGCAACAGGGCTAGCCCCTCTCGACGCCCGACATTGACGGAAACAGGTGGGCGCCCGTGACGTCCGGCGTTCTCGATCAGGTTGCGGATGAGGCGGCGAACGAGGTGTGGATCCCCGTTGATTTCGACGGGCTGCCCGCGGACATCGATATCATCGAAACGCGATGCCTCTTCGGCGGCTGCGGCAAGCAGGTCGATGGGTTCCTTGCGGTCCAGCCCTTTGTTGGCGTCAAGCCGGCTCAGCAGCAGGATTTCATCAATGAGGTGATCCAGGTCCTGGATGTCGCGCTCAAGGTCGGCTTTGCGCACCGGGTCGGCATTGTCTTTCAGCAGTTCAACGCCCATCCGCACACGTGCAAGTGGTGTGCGCAGTTCATGGCTTGCGTTGGCTAGCAGTAGACGGTTGGCCGACACCAGTTCCTCGATGCGAGCCGCACTCCGGTTGAAGCTGGTGGCAAGGCGGGCAACTTCATCGCGTCCTTTAACCTCGACACGCGCCGAAAGATCGCCAACGCCAAGACGTTCGACGCCCTCTTGCAGGCGCTCCAGCCTGCGCGTCAGCCCGCGCACGACCGGCCAGGCTGTGAGCCCGACGACGGCAGCAATGGCACTCAAGAGGCCGAGGAACCAGAGGCCGGGGTGACGTGCGCGGCGTCTAGGATTTCGCGCAACGAGCCAGCGACCATCCGGCAAAGCCAACGCCCAGGCCGGTCCACCAGGACCGAAAACAACGCCGCTGCCATTCTTGTCACGTGGTGGTTCGGGAAGCGCGGCGCGCCCTGAGTTGGCAACCAGACGGTGGCTCTTATCGAACACGGCAAGATCGAGGTCCAGCCGTTGTGAAATACGTTTCAATGTGCCCGCGACGACGCTTTTTTGTGCGTTTGGCGGAGGTAGAGCCCCGACGACGAGTTCACCGGCAACCTCAAGCGCCTGACGCATGGGCAACGTCTGGCTGGCGCGACTCCATACGATTGTGCTGATGACGACAACCGCCAAGAGCGTGGCAAGGATCGTCGCATAGATCTGTGTGGACAAACGTTTGAAGCGCAGGCGAGGCATGGGATTCAATAAAAACCAGGGAATTGTGTGTTCGTGCTTTGGGGCCGGACTCAAGGTTCAGTTCTGCGATTTGGCGAAGACATAACCAGTACCGCGAACAGTGAGGACCCGTTTAGGATTTTTCGGGTCGTCCTCGATGGCGGCGCGAATACGCGAGATGTGCACGTCGATGGATCGGTCGTAGGCTTCGAGTGGTTCTCCTTTGGCAAGGTCCATGATCTGATCGCGTGTCAGCACCCGGCCGGCATGTTCGGCCAGTGCAATGAGAAGTTCGAACTGATAGCTGGTAAGTGGCCGGGCTTCACCGTTCAGTCGTACCTCGCGGGCGCCACGGTCGATGTCGAGACCACCGAAAGTCAGAACGTCGGAAGTTGCAAGATGACGGGTGCGGCCACGCCGCGTGATGGCTTTGAGTCGAGCCAGCAGCTCGCGGGGTTCGAATGGTTTCGGCAGGTAGTCGTCTGCGCCCAGTTCCAGGCCGATGATGCGGTCCAAGGCATCGCCGCGGGCCGTCAGCATCAAGATCGGGGTGTCGGACCGCATGCGGACCTGGCGGCAGATGTCGAGGCCGTCCATATCCGGAAGCATGAGATCGAGAACCAGAGCGTCGAAGGGTGTGTCGGCTTCATGCTTCAAGCCGTCAGTTCCGGTCGCGGCATGCGTTACGGTGAAACCAGAGTCTGTAAGATAATCGCTGATCATGCCGGCAAGCCGTATGTCGTCCTCTATCAGCAGGATGCGACCTGTCACTTTAGGGGCTCCAGTTGTTTGTTCGGAAGAGGGACATTAGGGTCCGGACCCTACGCATTTCGGCACAGCATATAGGTTCTGTAGCGTTTGCGTAGCAGTGCTGGTGCCATGGTTGATAGAAGACTCCCATGGAGGGCGAAGGGCGACCTTGAAGGCCGCCCCCTGGGTGTATCTATTTCGCCAGTTTCCAGCGGCTGTGATCATTGCAAATGACGAGCGTCAATTGTCTGATCCACCTTTCCACCAGCCACGCCATTTGCGGAAGGTTTCGATGCGTTCGGCGAGCTTGCCGCGCTGTTCCGGTGTCATTACTTCGCCGGCATCGGTTATTGCCGTCGCGACCCGTTTGGAGATCACATCGAGGCTGGCCAGTTGTTCGGCCCGTAGTGTTTCGACGGCGTCTTTATCAATGGTTGGCGCCTTCAGAAGCTCAATGGCCTTGCCTCGCATGCCGGACATTTGCTTGCGTAGTGGATAAACGTCGCTGGCGAGGCTTTTGGCGATGTCGATCAGCCTAGTTTCCTGCGCGTCTGTCGCATCAATTGCGGCTGAAAGATGTCGAGCCATGCGCCTGGCGCGCTTTTCAGCCTCATCGACTGAGGTCGGGGCGAACACGCGGGTGAAACCGCCGGAGTGTCCGAAATGATGGCCACCGAACGGGAAACTGTGGCTCATCGCCTTGCCGGCAAATACGCCAACGCCGGTTGCTACCAGGGCTGTGATCACAATCGTCACGCCACGCCCTCGTCTGCGACCGAAATTGCGTGCATTTGGGCCGTGCGGGCCAGTCGCGTTGTTCTCATTGGGTGTAGTATTGGACTCGGTCATATGCCTTCTCCTTCGTGAGGATTTGTGCCATCCCCATGTTCGGGACGCATTGACCTTGCCGCTTCCTTGTTTCGCGACTTTTTAGGCGACGTAAAGTAATGTGAAGCTGCCGCCTGAGCGGCAAAAACGAGAAGGATGCCATTGCTTTGGCTTTTGGTCTCATCATTGTTGTGGTTCTGCTCGGGCTCGCGTTCCTGCCGCAGGTCTGGGTGAAAAAAGTAATCAAGGATAACTCCCATGAACGGAGTGATTTTCCTGGTACGGGTGGCCAGTTTGCGCGCCACCTGCTCGATGAAATGGACCTTGTGAATGTTGGCGTTGAGGAAACCAAGGATGGCGACCATTACGATCCTGGAAGCAAGACGGTGCGGCTGTTGCCGGAACATCTGAACGGGCGCTCACTCGCTGCCGTTGTCATAGCCGCCCATGAAGTCGGACACGCCATGCAGGACGCCACCGGCTACGGGCCACTCGCCGCGCGCACCCGATTGGCCAAACAGGCGCACCATATCGAGCAGATTGGCGCCATCGTCATGTTGGCCGCTCCGCTTGTCATGGTGCTCGTCAAGGCACCGGGGATTGTCTTCCTGCAAATCGCTGCCGGCCTGCTGATTCTTTCGTCCACGATTTTGATGCACGTGACGACCTTGCCGGTTGAGTTTGACGCCAGCTTCAGGCGTGCGCTTCCAGTGCTGAAAGCAGGCCGCTATATTTCCGATGAAGATATGGTGGCAGCACGCCGCATTCTGAAGGCAGCGGCACTGACCTATGTGGCTGCAGCTGGCATGAGCCTGCTTGATGTCATGCGCTGGATTAGAGTGTTGCGGCCATAGATGGCAGCACGCGTCTGTCAGGCCGCAACATCACGGGCATATCGCGAGGATTCTGGTTCTCTCAAGTCTGGTTCTCAAGCGGCGCGTTTCTGTGCGCCGGCAGCGCCCTAGGATCCGGACCCTAGTGTGGCGTTTATCGCGCTTTAGTTGATACCCAGCTTGCCGCAACATCGATCAACTAAGGCGCGACGCCACACTAGTTCACTCATCCATCTTCAGGGCGTTGATGAAGGCTTCCTGCGGAATCTCAACCTTGCCGAACTGGCGCATCTTCTTCTTGCCCGCCTTCTGCTTTTCCAGCAGCTTCCGCTTGCGGCTAATATCGCCACCATAGCACTTGGCAAGCACATCCTTACGCAAGGCGCGGATTGTCTCGCGGGCAATGATACGCCCGCCGATTGCCGCCTGCACGGGAATGACGAACATGTGCTGCGGTATCAGGTCCTTGAGCTTCTCGCACATGGTGCGTCCGCGCGCTTCCGCCCGTGAGCGATGCACGATGATGGACAGCGCATCGACCGGCTCGGCGTTGACCAGGATCTGCAACTTGACCAGGTCTTCTGGTTCGTAGCCGAGGATCTGATAATCGAACGACGCATAGCCACGGCTGACTGATTTCAGCCGGTCATAGAAGTCGAACACCACTTCGTTGAGCGGCAATTCATAAACCAGCATCGCGCGGGTGCCGGCATAGGTGAGGTTCTTCTGTCGCCCGCGGCGGTCCTGGCACAGCTTCAACACGGCGCCGAGATATTCATCGGGCACCATGATGGTTGCGGAGATCCAGGGTTCTTCGATGCGGTCGATGCGCGTCGGGTCCGGCATGTCGGCCGGATTGTGCATCTCGATCAGTTTACCGTCGTTCAAGTGTATTTGATAGACGACTGACGGTGCCGTGGTGATGAGGTCGAGGTTGAATTCGCGCGCCAGACGTTCGGTGATGATCTCAAGATGCAGAAGGCCCAGGAAACCGCAACGGAAGCCGAAGCCAAGTGCCGCGGAATTCTCAGTCTCGTAGGAAAACGAAGCGTCGTTGAGGCGCAACTTGCCCATCGCCTCGCGCAGATCTTCGAAGTCAGCCGCATCGACAGGAAACAAGCCGCAGAAGACCACGGGTTGAGCCGGCTTGAAGCCCGGTAGCGCCTCAGCTGTGGGCTTTTTCTCGTCTGTTATGGTGTCGCCGACACGGGTGTCGGCCACTTCCTTGATGGCGGCTGTGAAGAAACCAATCTCGCCTGGCCCCAGTTCGTCCAGCATCTGTTGCTTTGGGCGAAACACGCCGACACGCTCGACCGGATGCACCGCCCCCGTCGACATCAGCTTGATCTTCTGCCCCTTCTTCAGCACGCCTTCCATGACACGGATGAGAACGATCACACCGAGATAGGCGTCGTACCAGCTATCGACCAACATGGCCTTCAGCGGTTTATCCCGTTCGCCGGTGGGCGGTGGCAACCGCGTGACAATCGCTTCAAGCACCGCGGCGACATTGACGCCCGTCTTGGCTGAAATCGGCACGGCCTCGGAGGCATCAAGCCCAATGACGTCTTCGATCTGGGTTTTTACTCGGTCAACATCAGCGGCTGGCAGGTCGACCTTGTTGAGGACAGGCAGGATCTCAAGGTCGGAATCAAGGGCGGTGTAGACGTTGGCTAACGTTTGCGCCTCGACGCCTTGCGAGGCGTCAACGACAAGTATCGCGCCCTCGCAGGCAGCTAGCGATCTGGATACCTCATAGGCAAAATCAACATGGCCTGGCGTGTCCATCAGATTGAGCTGATAGGTTTTGCCATCCGCAGCCTTGTAGTCCAGGCGCACGGTCTGCGCCTTGATCGTGATGCCCCGTTCCCGCTCGATGTCCATCGAGTCGAGCAATTGCTCCTTCATCTCACGTTCTGTAACGTTGCCGCAAAGCTGTATCAGCCTGTCGGACAAGGTCGACTTGCCGTGATCGATGTGGGCAATGATCGAGAAATTTCGGATCAGTGATGTGTCGGTCATGCGCGGCTATTAGCACTGCCTGAAGGCTTGTGAAAGAGCGCTTTTCAGGGCTGTCCAACGGGTCGCACTCCGCCGCCGTGGGTATGACAGGTTGCCTATCCGTTCCACCCCGTATTCCGACAATTCGATCTTCCGTATTACTGCGAATGTTCAAGCATGTTCCTGCCCGGTTTACGGTCATTTTCCTTGACGCGGCTGGAATGGATGCCCACAAGTCGAGTAACGAGAATGGGCTAGCAGCAGGAGGCTGTTCTTCTGGCTGTGGATTATGGAGCGCATTGAATGAAAGAAATGAACGATGAAGCGCGTAAGGCGGTGAATTCTGCTTTTGATGCGCTCAATGACTGGCGTAACGATATGGCATCTGCCAGCGAGCGCTATTCCTCCAAGATTTTTGACCAGATGTCGGAAGCCAGCAAAGCCATGGGCTGGCCTAATGAAATGGTCGATGCCACCCGCCAGCAACTGCAGAATGCATCGCGCATGCAGCTTCAGATGATGGATCAGGTGATGGATGCCTGGAAGGAACAAATCCGCAGTCCTGGCGCCGGCTTCAATATGCCACCCAACCTGATGCAGAACATGCCTGGCATGCAGGAATTCGCCAAGAACATGGGCGAATTCGGTGGAATGGGTGGCATGGCGACAGCGCCGTTCCAGTTCTGGATGCAGGCCGCGGAGATGTGGCAGAAGAATTGGACATCTGCCATGTCCTTCTGGATGAAGGGCCCCACCGGCCTGTCAGAAATGATGGAGCAGATGCGCAAGGACATGGGTGGGCGTTGAGCTGCTCACCCGTTGGCGCTTGAAATAGTTCTGAACGGTTAGCGCCTTTTCATGCAATAAGCTAGAAATCGCCGTGTCCCATGCCGGGCACGGCGTTTCGTTTGTGAGGGTCCGACCTGATATCCACTTGCAGCTTTTGCCCAATTTGAGCCTTCAATCCGGCCATGATGGCGCGCAGCTCTTGACGGCTTTCGCCGGAGCGGCAAACTCCCGCCGCCGGGCAAGGCCAATCCCCGTCCGAATGATTCTGTGAGGTTGTAATGCGCCTTTTTGTTTCCGTACTGATTGCTGCGGCCTCTGTGGCCTTGGCCTACATGCCAGCCAAAGCGGCAGCTCCTGACGGCTTCAAGGAGAACTCACGCGATTGCCGCAATACCGAACAGTTCGGCACTTGGTACCGGCGCTTCAAGCAGGCAGCGGAAGCCGCCGGCATTTCGAGGGGGACTATAAATCGAGCCCTTGGCGGTATCGATTTCGATCCCAGCGTCATTCGCCGCGACCGCCGGCAAGGGTTTTTCGCGCAGAGTTTTTTGTCGTTCCAGAAAAAGCTGGCCACCAATAATCGTGTCGTCAACGGCCGCAAGAAGATTGATGCCAACAAGCGGTCGTTTGAACGCGCTGAGAAGGAATTCGGCGTGCCGGCAGAAGTCATAACCGGCTTTTGGGCGCTGGAAAGCGACTTTGGAAAGGGCATGGGCAACTTGTCCGTGCTGCGTTCGCTGGTGACGCTTGCCTACGATTGCCGTCGTGGGGAGATGTTTACAGAAGAACTCAAGGCAGCTCTCAAGATCATTGACCGCGGCGATCTGGATCCCGGCGAAATGATCGGCTCGTGGGCTGGCGAATTGGGTCAAACGCAATTCCTTCCGACACGGTATCTGGAATTCGCCATTGACTATGATGGCAACGACCACCCCAACCTGTTCAAGTCGGATGCCGATATCATTGGCTCAACGGCCAATTACATGAAGCACCTGGGTTGGAAGGCCGGTGAGCCGTGGATCGAGGAAGTGGAACTCACCGGCGAACTGCCGTGGAAGGAGGCGGATCTCGCCATCAAGCACCCACGTTCGCAATGGGCAGCGTGGGGAGTCGAGGGGCGTAAAGGTAAACGACTGCCAGCCGACCAACTGCCGGCTTCGCTGCTCCTGCCGATGGGGAAAAATGGCCCTGCTTTCCTGGCCTATCACAATTTCGGTGTTTACCTGCAGTGGAACCAGTCGCTCAATTACGCGACAACAGCGGCCTACCTTGCAACCAGGATTGCAGGTGCACCGGCCATGCTCTCGGGGCGTGACAATATTCCAGTCCTCGATACGGATGCGACCAAGGACCTGCAACGTTTGCTCATTAAACAGGGCTTTGATGTCGGTGCCGTTGACGGTCTTGTCGGAGAAAAGACGCGTGCTGCTGTGAAGGCGATGCAAATAAAATATGACCTGCCTGCCGATAGCTATCCCACGCCGGAATTGCTCAATCGCCTGCGCCGCAGGTAAACTTCATGCCGGTCGTGCCTTGCTCTGCCGACCATGCGCGATAAGTGCCCATGCCCATAAGGCGTTGCAGCCGGGAGACGGTTCGCGCACCCCGAGAAAAGACCCCGTATGAAAGGGCGCCCTGGTGTTCGCAACTTTTACTGCCATTGCGCCTGTCTTCGCTCTTGTCCTCGTGGGCCACGTGCTTCGCCGTGTCCTGGTTGGGCATGACGATTTTTGGGGCGGTGTTGATCGTGTCGCTTATTGGGTGCTGCTGCCCGCGCTGCTGTTCTCCAAGATCTCGACCATGGAGATTTCGGCCGGCTTCGTCGGGGCCTACTCAACCGTCATCGTTGGCGGTTTTATTGCGGCCTTCACGTTCGCGTTGGCCACCTCGCTGCTTCTCGGCTTTCCGGGGCCCGTGGCAAGCTCAGTTGTTCAAGGCGCTTCCAGGCACAACACGTTCATTGCTCTGGCTGTGACAGAAAGGGTGTTTGGCGCGGCTGGACAAGCCAGTGCCTACCTCGCGTCTTCAATCCTGATTCCGATCACCAATATTGCTGTCGTGATCGTGATGGTTCTGCTGCATCAATCGAGGTCAACATCTCCTAGCCTTGGACGCGCAATTCTGCGGGATATCGCGAGAAACCCTCTTCTCATCGCCGTCTGTGCTGGCCTTGCGTTTAATGCTGCCGGTTGGGGCGGAACCCCTGTGCTGTCTGACGTTGCCGACCTGCTGGGACGCGCAGCTTTGCCTATGGTGCTGCTGTCGATCGGCGCGAGCATACGTTTCGAAGGGTTACGGGCGTCCGTACTGCCAATAATGGTTTCGACTGTTGGCAAGATGGTGATATTCCCGTTGGGCATTTTTGTGCTGGCGCACGTCTTCTCGCTGGGTATTGTTCCGGCGAGCGTTGCAATGGTCTATGGTGCTTGCGCGACGGCAACGTCATCTTATGCATTGGCACGGCAGATGGGAGGAGACGCCCCGCTGGCGGCCACCATCGTCACGTTCCAGACGCTGTTGAGCTTCCTCTCCATTCCGTTCGCGATCTACATCGCCGGATTGACGTTTGGCTGATTTTCACGCGACGCCCGGCGCTTTAGATCGCGTTCACTTTTCACGGATCCGCGAACACGCACTATTTTCCTTTATTTTGAGCATGTTGTTCTCGCTGAACCGCTGCACACTTCAGCTGAACATGCTCTAGGGTCCGGACTCAATAACAATAGGTCCAAGACAGTCCGGGTTTGTTTGCCTGGCAGGCGCGCGAGTGCCGGA
>JBKEAX010000224.1:0-4788 GCA_047972825.1 Hyphomicrobiaceae bacterium
CCCTCCTTTGGCGCCGGTCCGCTAACTGTCGTCCCTCCTTTCAAACTGCGACGCGTATTCCTTCCCGCGTGTCCTCCCCCGAAACAGGAACGATGGACCGGCGTCCTTTTTATTCCCTGACGTCTCAACCAAAGGACCGGTGAAAATGGCTCAGCTAAAGCGACCAGTGCGACCTTTTCATGGTTCAAAAACTTCTGAGCCTTTGGGCACCGCTACTGCAGTTCCGGGCGATGTTTCGCAGGGTGACTGCGATTGCACCGATGCCGACCTCGACCTGCCCCGCATAGTTGATTTCGGATTTGATCCTATCGATGTGCTTATCATAGACCTCATTCGTTGCGTTTGCGCGGGTTATGCGAGCGGTGACATGGTGCATTGGGATACGGCATGCGATGTCGCCGAGCAGGAACTGGGCGCAATCGACGGGCCCTCGTTCGTCGCCCGCACGATTTCCTTGATGAGGGCTGTGCAGCGTGAGCGCAAAAATGGCTTTGGGTACATGACGCGGGGATGTGCCCATATCTGCGAGCATGAACTTATTCTCATTGCATTGATCCGTGCAGCTCGACAGCAGCATACCATTAATTTCAAGACCGCACTGAGCAGTTTTGCATCAGTTCCCAATCCAGCACGAATTGCGGTAGCCGCAAGCGCTCTTGCCGGACTTTGCGTGCGGCATCAAGCACTGTGCTGCACTGAGACGTTGCCGATGAGCAAAACACTCAACTGAGTGCCTGTATAGGAACCACAGTTATGAAACCATGGATCGCGACGACAAGGCTGTTGGACCGGATTGTAGCAGCTGGCTGGATGCTGGAACGCTTCGAACGCCGGGCCATCTGCTGGCTGCGGGCACGGCTGGGGATTGTCGTGCGATACTAGTCGACAGGTGTCGGGATGGGGCGTCATTCCCAATCTGATTCGTCCACCTGACGCCTGTCGACGTTGGCTTTCTGAACTTGAATACGAATACGAGTGTGTGTGATGTCATTCCAATTCACTAACGAAGCAGCGTTTCGTGCAACGTCAGACGCGACGAGCGAACATTACCACATTCCCGAGTATCTGATTGGAATGGGTTTTCGCGCCCGTCTATTGATGCTGGCACATGGCAACCGCACCTTTCTGGGCCGAATTGAGCGCTATTACACCACTGTTGTCCCCCCTCAGCACTGCAATGACGTGCTCAGTGGGTTGATCGCATGGACACTGCACATCGACACTGCTGCTTCCCGACGTATAGAAGTCCATGCAGCCGATCGCCGGGACTTCAGCAAAGACGAGGCGCTGGCGATCTCTGCCATTGCAACATCTCAGCACAGCGTGCCGCGTGAAACACAAATGCTATTGTCCGACCTCATCGGTGAGAGCGCGTATCACGAGGTACTCAATGCTACGAACCGTTTTGCAGCGACGCTGAACTACGCAGGACTTGTTCTCTCTGCTCAAAATGCTGTTCTGCCCATGGGGGCAATACCGTGAGCAAAACCACCAGCGCAATATCAACGCCCTCGTCCCGATTCAGAGAACAATCGTCGCGACAGGTTGGTACAGCTGGAACCATTTTTTGCCGTTCATGCATGGGCACCGGCCTGATCGCGGCACCCGAAAGCGGTATTACTGTCTGCTACGAGTGCCGCGGAACAGGGCGTTATTACCACGGCCCCGTCGCGGAAGAACCTCGCCGTTCGCACATCAAAGACTGACGTCAACCTGACATCTGGATTCAGGAACTCAACGCTCTTGCAGTATTACCGCAGGCTTGGGGCAACACGAATGGGGCGCCGTGTTCAGGCAAGGCGTTAAGCCGGATCCTGCATTGATAGGCGACCGACAACAACTCATCGGCGAGAACTGTTTCGGGCTTACCGAATGCCAGCTGACGGCCTTCCGAAAGCAGCAGGATATCGTCAGCGTAGGCTGCGGACAGGTTGAGATCATGCAGCACAGCCACGACGACGCGCCCACGCTTGGCCTGTGATTTCAGTTCCTCCAATACCGAGAGCTGGTGCGCGATGTCGAGACTGGATGTCGGCTCGTCAACCATCAGCGCGAGTGGAGCGTCATAGTCCATCGAGGCTTCAAGCTGGCACAATGCCCTGGCAATATGCACCCGTTGCCGCTCACCGCCCGAGAGGCTCGAATAAATCCGGTCGGCGAGTTCGAGCAGGCCCACCCGTTCCAACATAATCTCTGCAAGGCGCTGCGCGCGGCGCCCGTTAGGAACAAGCCCAGGCACCGTAACACCAAGCTGCACAACCTCGATCACTGTAAAAGGGAATGCCAGTGACGTATGCTGAGGCACAACCGCACGCACCTTCGCCAGCTCAGCAGGAGGGACAGAATGAATATCTCGACCACCAACGCAGACGCAACCGCTCGATGGCCTGGCCTCGCCCGTCAATAGCCGCAGCAAAGTGGATTTACCCGCGCCATTGGGGCCGATCACCACAGTTAGCCGCCCTGGTCGCAGCGTGATATCGATACCAGAAAGAAGCCATTTTCCAGAGACGGCAAAGCCCAGGTTTTCAACCGCGATCATCACATCACCACACCGCTTGCACGCTTGAGAATCAGGTGCAGGAATACAGGCGCCCCTATGATCGCCATGATGATACCAATGGGAAGTTCCGCCGGTGCTACGATAACCCGCGCGATCACGTCAGCAACGAGCACCAGTGCAGCGCCAAGCAGAGCCGAGGCTGGCAGAAGTATGCGGTGATCGGGTCCTGCCACGATGCGTACGAGATGCGGCACAACGATGCCAACAAAACCGATGATGCCAGCAACGGCAACCGCCGCTCCCACGGCCGCGGCAGTCAGGACAACGATACGCCGCTTTGCTTTTTCCAAGTTGATGCCAAGGTGGAACGCCTCTGCTTCGCCGAGCAACAGGCCATTCAATGCCTTGACCAATCCAGGCAACGCAAGTAACAGCACGATCGCGAAGGGAGCGATGGCCGCGGCCTTCTGCCAGCTGGCACCCGACAGCGACCCCATGCTCCAGAGTGTCAGGTCACGCAATTCACGATCATTGCTGATGTAGGCGAGGATTCCTGTCAATGCTCCCGTCAGAGCACCCAGCGCAATACCCGCGAGAAGGAGCGTCGCCACAGCCGTGGTGCCATGACGGGAGGCCACCATCATCAGCGCAAGCGTCGCCAGCAGTCCACCGAGAAATGCCGCAACCGGCAGCGCGAACACGCCAAGCACCTCATGCCAGCCGCCCAGCAGGCTATTGCCCAATACGATCATTGAAACAGCGGCAAGCGTGGCGCCTGACGAGACGCCTACAAGCCCAGGGTCGGCAAGTGGATTACGGAACAACCCTTGCATCATTGCGCCGGCAACGGCTAATGCAGCACCGACGAAGATAGCCAGCAATGTACGGGGCAAGCGAAGTTCGAGCAGCACAAGAGCCGCGCGCTGGTCGGAATCGTCGATACTCTCACCCAGCGCCGCCGAGATGGCACCGGGCAGTGATGTCAGTTGAATACCGGTTGAGCCGGTGGACATGGACAAAGCCACGAGAACGACGAGCGAGAGTGACCCTCCAACAAGCAGCAGCACACGCGCCTGCTCACGTGCCGAGCGGCCCTTTTGCAGCGGATTGTTCGCTAATGCCTCGCTACCACTCGCCATGCCACCTCACCCCTTGCCAGGATAGAGCAGCGTCATCAATGATTCTGCTGCCTGAGGTGTGCGCGGACCAAAACCCAACAGATAGTGGGCGTCCATGGAAATGATACGGTTAGCCTTGCCAGCCGGCGTTGCGCTGAAGCCCGGCAGAGCCGCAACATACTTGTCGGTATCTTCCACACCTGTCCGCCGGATTGTAATGATGGCATCAGGCGCGAGACTAATGAGAGCTTCATCGGTCAGCGGTTTGTAACCAGTGACTTCAGAGGCCGCGTTTTCAGCACCTGCAAGTCTGAGAACCACGTCGGCCGTTGACCCCGTTCCGCCAATCATCGCTCGGGAGCTGCTGACGCCTAGGATGAACAGCGCGCGCAATGGCTTTTTAATCGTGCTACGCTTTTCCTCCAGCGCCTTGAAGCGATTGTCGATCTCAGCGGCCAACGCTTCGGCTTTGTCCTCGACGGAAAAGAGCTTGCCAAGGAAGCGGACCTTTTCAGCAACGTTATCCGCCGTTTCGTTTCCAGGTAGGGTCTCATAGCGAATGTTAGCGGACTTCAAAGCGCGAACAACGTCGGGTGGTCCGGCACTGGCGCTGGCAATCACAATCGCACCGCCCGTCGAAAGGATGCCCTCTGTCGTAAGCTGGCGCATGTAGCCAACGTTGGCTTTGTCCTTCAACGCAGATTCGGGAAAAAGGCTCGTCGAGTCGACCGCGATAATCCTGTCATCCAGCCCCAAAGCATAGAGGATCTCCGTTGCGTCACCGCCGATACTGACAATTTTTTCAGACGCACCTTTTTCAGACGCATCAGATTTCGCGCCCGCTGCTGCTGCCGGTCCCGCGTTTTCCGCCAACGCCTCCCCACCAACGACCGGCAATGCACCGAGCGCCAGAACACAAATCACCATTCTCGCGATGTAGCGTGACAAATCGCGTGTAGAAATCATGCCGAACTCCGCAGCTATTTCGTTAGGATCAGCTTGCCGGCCAGTGTCAGCCGCAATCGGTAGAACTGTCCGTCGTGATCAAGAATCACCTCGCGCGCACCGCGCAGAAGTTCGTCGACTAAGACCCGCCGTGGCTGACCATGCGATGCCGGCTGCTTCTGGTCGGAACCGTCCTGCTGTCCACCCAAACTCTTAGGCTCC
>JBKEAX010000253.1:0-4765 GCA_047972825.1 Hyphomicrobiaceae bacterium
GCGATATCGTAGCCGGCACCATCGCCATCCTCCTCCGACACCCACCGGACCTTGCGCGCAAGATCGTCTCGGCCCGCTGATTTGAGGGCTTCACGTTCATGCGCCAAAACGCGCTCCTCACCGGCACGGCCGAGGGCGCAGTTTCGCTCGTCTCTCGCCGCGACATCGAATTTGCGGGCGATGTGCAGCATCTGCTCAAGCTCCTGCGGCGGCGGCTGGTTCGACAGCGTGGGCGGCGGCCCGATCCAGATCGGCCGTGCCTCCGCCAGGCCAGTCGGCGCTCCTGTACCCGAATGGCGGCCGAGCCACGCCGAGTTCAGCGCCAGCCAACGCGCCACGGCATCCACCAGCGTCATCTGGAAATTGAAGGCAGGCTTGTAGCCCGGGATCCAATCCTCACCCAGCCCCTTCAGCACGGCGCTGATGTTCTGGTGCTTGAACTCGACCGATCCCTCGGACCTTTCGTTCAACAGGGGCAGAAGCCCGCGCCGGTGCTCGGCCTTGTTGTAGGGGCGACCAGAGACGTCGTCGGCCAGCATCGCGAAGTAATCCGCGACGATCAGGTCGTTCTCTTGATCTGTCCAGGCACCGTTCGACATCGCGCCAGGCTAGGGGCAGAAACTGCGTTTGTCATCAGAGACTTCGCGCAAAACTCCCAAGATATACCAACGACCACGCCGCCCGTGTCGTCGCTCTGTCTCCATCGAAACAAGCCGGAACCAGCGAGACACGGGCGAAACGCGCTCCGATCAGTTCGTTGAAATCTATGGGGGTTTTGAACCCGTCTCGCCGTGAGCGCGGGGCGGGTGGAAAGAGACGCTGGGCCTTCGGAGACCGATCTCGCGCAGTCGGCCAGTCTCCAAAGGGCGGATGGCTCCTGCAAACCCCTATGGCACATAAAGAAAAAGGCCCCGCGATGGACCTGTTTTCGGGTTTGCAATGTGCAAGTGGCGGAGGGGATGGGCCTGATATCCAACCTTCTCCGAGTTGGACGCCGTGCACATTTCAGAACCGGCATTGTCTCAGAACCTCACCCGCAGCGCCTATGCAATCTGTGACAGACAGTACAATCCACCGTCTATCCGAATAGATTGGGCTGTTTGACAACGTATCCAACTGGTTTCTTGTTCTTTTGAACTAGGCCCTCATCGACGAGCCTTTGAAGCCATACCTTGGCTTGGGCAGGTGTCACATTTAGTTCAGCGGCGATCTCGGAGTCTTTCATTGGTGTTTTCAAAAGCTCTTGCATCGCACTGCGAACCGCTACGAAAAGTAATTCGGCCGGAGATGTCGCTACATCGGAAGTAGCCTCGGCTGCGAGCGGCCTGTCCACCTCCATCGCGGGCTTGTCGATCGGCTGCGGCGCGTCTCGCTCCGGCAACGAAAGGTCGGGTTGGATAAGCGTCGAAAGCGGCGGGTTGAACACGGTGTCGAGCCCGTCAGCGTCTTGGGGTTCCGGCCAGACGAGCGCACCCTTCTTTTGCAATGCATCCAGCCCCGGGGAGCCTTCGCGGGCGGATCGGACATAGACAGGAACCAGATGGAGCTTGTCGAGCTGCTCGACCGCGCCGGCCCAAGTGCCGCCCTTGTCTAGGTCCGAGCTGACAACCAGCGCGGCATCGGACAACGCATAGACCAACTTGTTGCGCTGCATCGCATTGCCCACATTGAAGCCAGCACTCGGATCGTACGGGGAAATCAGAACGAGTTGGCCATCGAGCAGCAGATTGCGGTTCTCGCGGTTCATTGCCGTTCTTTCCAGGCTGTCGGCCAAAACACCGCAAGACCTACCACCGGCCTCTAAGGCCCCGCGCATCGCTGCCTGATCAATGCCCTTCGCCCCACCAGATACCAGCGTCCGTCCAGCGCGGGCAGCAATCTGGCCGATCGATAGCGTGTAATCGATCAACGCATCATCGACGTGGCGTGAGCCGACAACAGCAAGGCCACCAGATTCAAGTAGGTGCCTTTCGCCACAGCCATAGAGGACCGCTGGCGCATTCTCGCGCAGCCGCTCCTTCAGACGAGCAGGATATTCGGGATCAGCTCGGCTGACGACCCAGATGGCTCGAGTTTGCCAGCGCTCATAAGCCTGGCTGAGAAGGAAACCGCGCCCTAACAGGCGGTGCAGGCGGCCTTCTTCGATCACGCTGCCGCAGGCTCGGACGATCTCGGCGGCATCGGTGGATACCAAATCGGCGGGCTGCTTTTGGATCTCGCGCAGGTGGCGGGCTAGGCGCTTGTATTCACTGGGAGAAAGAGCATCCGGGTTGCCGGGGTTTCGCCCGGCGATCAAGGGTGCCGTCAGCATCAGGATTGCTTGGGTGTTGGGCGAGAGGTTCGGCATCATTCGCCGCGCCCTGTCTGCGACAGCGCCATCGGCCAGACTGCACCTGCCCCACTCTTGCGCAAGAGCCATGCAGAGACCGTTAACGTCCAGCGCGAATCCACCATATCGTCGACAAGCAACACCGCTCCCCGCGGAACAGGGCTGCGAAGCGAAAGCGAACCATCGATATTCCGGGCCTGCTGTGTGCTGTTTTCCATGGTCTTCTGTTCTGGTCGCTCGTCCGTCTTCTCAAGGACTGGGTGGAAGGGCAGCCCCAAGGCGTGGGCCAAGCGTTGCGCAAAATCCGGTACCAGTGATGGGTGCCTCTGCGAAGGAACGCAGGTCACCCAGCTTGGTGCCGGTTGCGTGTTCCATTCATGAACCATCTGCACACAGGCAGCAAGCAGATCATCCGAGAACCGGTGGTCTTGATATTTTCCCTGCCGAACGAGCCCGCCCCACCCGGCATCTCCCCAGACGCACAAAGCTCTGCCCGGATGGGCCTGATGCGCGGCTGGAATTGCTCCCGTGACGCCGTATTGCGGCAAACCGCCCGTTGGCCATTGCTTTCGGGGGGGGATCGGAAGGCTAGTCCGGCGCAGAAAGGTGACGGCCCGTTGAATCAATGCAGGATCAGGTGTGGTTGAAAGGGGGGGAAGCGTCGGCCCTGTGATCGTACCGGAATCGCCATCGAGTGCGTCGATCAGGAAACCCATATGTTGGCCGAAGGGTAACCGGACATAACTCTGCATCTGCCGATACTCGTCGCGCCGCAAAGCAGTGAGGCGTTCGGCACGCTCCCAAAAACCCCCGCTCAGAGTGGCGGCGGTGAGTTGCCATTTACTCCCCTGCTTCGCAATCGGCGCCGGCGACTCCAGGGATAGCAGCGCGATGGTCTTCTCAATCCTCCCCTTGCTGAGATTGACGCGCCCTAGCAACTGGGGAACCGAAAGCCCATCAGGCTCCTCCTCCAAGGCATGAAGAACGTCGGCGACTTCCTCCTTCGTGGGGAAGGCACTGCGTATGAACCAGTCGGAAATATTCTCCTCCTCGTCGCCGCTGAGCAGAACTCCATAGGCGGCGTTCAACGCGCGTCCGGCCCGACCGACCTGTTGGTAATAGGCAACGACCGAGCCCGGCATTTGATAGTGGATCACGAAAGCCAGGTCCGGCTTATCATAACCCATGCCCAAAGCGGTCGTGGCGACGAGCGCCTTGACCTGATTATCCAGCAGAGCTTGTTCCAGTTCCGCGCGACGCTCACCCGTTTCTCCAGTGTAGGCCGCCACGTTGAAACCTTGGGCTACCAGCCAGTCGGCAACCGAATTGGCGTCGCGGACAGTCAAGGTATAGATGATGCCGTGGCCCTGCAGGCTGGCCAATTGCCCCGCGATCCAAGCCAGGCGTTCGGCCTGACTGGGAAGTCGGATCGTTTGCAGGGTCAGGGAGGTCCGGTTGAGATCGCCTTTCGTGACATGAAGATTGGGCCCAAGGACCGTCCCAAGGTCCTCCATCACCCGATTGTTGGCTGTCGCGGTCGTGGCGAGCAATCGCAGATTGGGGGGGAGAGCTTTCACAGTCCTCTCCAAGAGCCGATAATGCGGACGAAAATCATGTCCCCAGTCGGAAATGCAATGAGCTTCGTCGATGACTAGAAGTGAGACCTGAGCAGAAATCCCTGACAGCACTTGATTTCGGAAATGTTCATTTGCAAGCCGCTCGGGAGAGATCAGAAGAATATCAACCCGTCCAGAAGCCAGATCTGCCTCGACGGTGGCCCAATCATCGGTGTTGTCGGAATTGATTGTTGCCGCACGGACACCCATGCGCTCTGCCGCTGCGATCTGGTTTCGCATCAGCGCCAGCAGGGGAGAAACTAGAAGTGCTGGTCCAGCCCCTGCATCACGCAGAAGTCTCGCAGCGATAAAATAAACAAAGCTCTTCCCCCAACCCGTTTTCTGCACGACGAGCAGTCGACCTCTGCCCTCAACGACATGGCGGATGGCGTCCTCTTGACCTTCCCTAAAGGTTGCCGAGGGATCGCCTGATCCGGCTCTGAGTAATTCCAATGCGCGTTTGGCATCAAACCTCATGCCAATTCTCCTGAGATCGATGCAGGGTGAGATAAAGGTAAGCTGCAAAACAATTTTTGCATGAATTCTGTTCCGTAATGAGAATCACTCCTTAGGATACCCTGCAATCTCGTAGCGCCCAGCGATAAGTATTCAATGTATTCACGATGTCATCTTATCGCTATGCCAATTTTCGCCACACCCTCCTTGAGATCGCGGGAAGAGTCTGCTTGCGCCAATTCTCGTGATCTGACTTCCGACACGTTGGCCTTTCCTGTGCAATCCGGGTAGCGAATGCAGCCGAAGAAATCGCCGTAGGGTCCATGCCTCTCGACAAGCCACCCATCGGAACACTTCGGGCATT
>JBKEAX010000278.1:0-5647 GCA_047972825.1 Hyphomicrobiaceae bacterium
CGTTCACGCTAACGTAAGGTCCGGCTACCTGCATGGGTGCCGATGCCATAGTGTCTCGAACTATACGCCTAAATGGTGGGATTGGGGCTGGCAGACGCTTGCCCGCGGTCAATGCAGGTAACACAACCAGGATGGCAGGCTAGAGTTTTGTGCCAAGCCCCTGGGACGTATTTGAGCAAGGGCTGTTTGGCGTTGTCAGATGGTTTCACAGAAAGGCGCTAGCTTTGGTTCACGACGGAACCTCACTCCAACAGGCACGCCTGCCCATGCCGATCCGCGCGGTGAACGCCGCAGGACGCGCCCTTTCGATCGTCGGCTACAAACCCAAGCTGGACGCTTCAGCAATGCTGCGCGGCGCCCAGAAAGCCGGCTTCGACGTTGATCTGCTGCCTGCCCTTGCCCGCGAGGGCATGTTCAAGCGAATCGAATCCGTCAATGAGGACGCACACCTCAGCCTGTTCGGTACAATCGGGTTCAATCAGCAGCTTCGGCGCTGCCTCATGAATGCTCTCAGCATTGAGCGCACCATCCAGGCACATCCCGAAATACTGGATCAGAAAATCCGCAATCCAATATTCGTGATCGGGATGCCGCGCACGGGAACGACTTTGATGCAGCGGCTTTTGTCGCTTCACGATGGCGCACGTTTCGTGCGGTTTTGGGAAAGCTATGAGCCGGTGCCCCGCCCCACCGAAGATGAAGGCGCGTCCAGAGCCCGCCGAATGCGCGAGGCAGATAGGGCACTAGCACGCCTGCACTGGGTCGCCCCATCGCTGCGTGCTGTGCATCCCATGACCGTGGAGGCTCCGGAGGAGTGCTTCTTCCTGATGAGGAATTATTTCCTCGTACCCCGGTGGTTCGATTTCGCCAACATGGAGAGCTACTGGAAATGGATGGACGCACACGATACAGCGCAGGCCTATCAGCTTCTGAAGCGTCAGTTCCAGGTCCTGCAGTGGCTTGAACCCCGCGAGCACTGGGTTTTGAAGTGTCCGTTGCACCTTGGCTATATTGACGAATTGTTGCGGGTCTTTCCTGATGCACGCATCGTCCACATGCAACGCGAACCCACCGAGGTCGCAGCGTCACTGGCGAGCTTGATGAGCATCCTGTGGAATTTGACAAGCGAACATTTCGAACCCGAGGAGATCGGCCGCTGGTCGCTTGACACCGCCGCTCGTCTGCACGCCAAAGGCCTGCCCGCCATGGAGCGGCTACGGCCTGACCAACTTGTTCGGGTCGGGTTTTCTGATCTGGTTAAAGACCATGCTGGCACAGCACAACGTGTTTATGAGGTTTTAGGCTACCGGCGGGACCCACGGCTAGCTGACAGCATTGCGACATGGAGCCGGAACAACACCCGCGAAAAGCACGGCAGACACATCTATACCTTATCGCAATTCGGCCTCACCGAAGACGAGGTTCAGCGCGCGTTTGCTTGATCATTGAGGGATTCAATAGTCTGCTTTCTGCGGAATTGCGGTCGCCAATGGCGATTATTTCGATCTGCTTGTGACGCGCTGCGTCATTGTCTCCGCGCCAGACCGCAAAGGGCGCCTTGCCAAGCCGTGCAAATCTGGCTAAACCCTCCCGCGCTGGTCCCTTCGTCTATCGGTTAGGACGCCAGATTTTCAATCTGGAAAGACGGGTTCGATTCCCGTAGGGACCGCCAGCAAAATCAAAAACTTACTTGAAATTTGGGCTCTTCGTTGAATGTCGGGGCGGGTCAATTTTTTCGGCCGCTGCTCTGGACATCTGATGACTAGGGTTCGGGGTGGCGTTTCAATAGATCCATGGATCATGCGCACAGCGCACTAACGCGGCGCCTGAAGTTCTTGAAATTGCGCAAGCCGAAGGCGCGGTGCCAGGTCCGCATCATCCTTCATCTTTCAGTGGGAGCTGTCGGGGATGCCGTTGGAGCACGAAAAACGCTAGGGTCCGGCCCCTACGTTCCACCCAATCGCGTTTGGCATCCGGTACACCCAACATGGTTTCACCGCATATTCTGGATCAAAATTATCGGCACACAATTTAAACAATTGATCTTGTCATTATCTTCATTCAAACTAAGACGACTTACTCGGAGCGAGGCAGAGCATCGTAGTAGCTTCGCGCTTTCTAAGCGTCGTCCAAATGTTTTGATTTTGCAAAAGCACATTTCACACAACACCAGCCGAAATAACATTTGCACGTCACTTGGCATGTGCGCCCCCCGTAAGGATTGACCACCAAAGCGTCTAATACATTGTCAATTTTCAGCAGGTGGACGTGCAATGAACATAGCATTGACCGCCAATGAACGGGTCGCAGCGATCCTTCTTATCGTTGCATTGGCCATACTCGGCACAGTAATGGGCCTCGCCGGAGATAGCGCCCTCTACCGCTTCCACGGTTGGGTTATTGCGGTCTACGGCTTGGTGCTCTTTCTGCTGTTGGCGTCCGCCGGCTCCGAACCACTGCCCGATGCCACACGTTTCAAGTCCTATTACGACAGCCCCTCCAAGGTCGGCATCATCATATCGATGATATGGGCCATCGCAGCCATGTTTGTTGGCGACTGGGTTGCATGGCTCCTCGTTTTTCCTGACCTCACGTTCGATGCGGAATGGTTCAACTTCGGCAGGCTGCGGCCCGTGCATACCAGCGGCGTGATATTCGGCTTCGGCGGCAATGCGCTGATCGCAACATCATTCCACGTCATGCAGCGCACGTCCCGGGCCCGCATGGCTGATCAGTTCAGCCCGTGGTTCGTATTGTTTGGATACAATCTGTTTTGCGTACTCGCCGCCACCGGATATCTGGCTGGCATCACGCAATCGAAGGAATACGCCGAACCGGAATGGTATGCCGACATTCTGCTCGTGATCGTTTGGGTCACATATTTCGTGCTTTACTTGCGCACTTTGGCGCGGCGCGAGGAACCGCATATCTATGTCGCGAACTGGTACTTCATGGCCTTTATCCTGGTCGTTGCGGTTTTGCACATCATCAACAACCTCGCCATCCCAATCTCGCTCACCGACACCAAGAGCTACTCGTTATTCTCAGGCGTACAGGATGCGATGACGCAATGGTGGTATGGGCATAACGCTGTCGCATTTTTCCTGACATCCGGCTTTCTGGGCATGCTCTATTATTATCTGCCCAAGCGAGCCGAACGCCCCATTTATTCCTACAGGATGTCGATCGTCAGCTTCTGGGGCATTACGTTCTTCTACCTGTGGGCCGGCTCGCACCACCTGCATTACACAGCGCTGCCCCTTTGGGTCCAAACCCTGGGCATGACATTCTCTTTGATGCTGCTGGTACCGTCATGGGCGTCTGCCGGAAACGCACTGCTGACGCTCAACGGCGCGTGGGGCAAGGTGCGTGACGATGCCACCCTGCGCTTCATGATGGTTGCTGCGATTTTCTATGGCTTATCGACCTTCGAAGGGTCATTTCTCGCCATCCGCCCAATCAACTCCCTGTCCCACTACACAGATTGGACGATCGGACACGTCCATGCCGGAGCCTTGGGTTGGGTCGCCTTTATAATATTTGGCTCGATCTATGCACTTGTGCCCTGGCTATGGGAACGCAAGCAGATGTATTCACCCTACCTGGTCGAGGTTCACTTCTGGCTGGCGCTGTCCGGCACGATTATCTACGTCTTTGCGATGTGGAATTCCGGCATCGTTCAAGGCGTCATGTGGCGAACCTATAGTGAGAGCGGAACCCTCACCTATTCATTCATTGACTCGCTTGTTGCCATGTCGCCCTACTATGCAGCACGCGCATTCGGCGGTCTGCTGTTCTTCCTTGGCGCATGTGTCTGCTTCTATAACATCATCATGACAACACGGCTTGCACGGGAACATCAATCCGCGCCCGACCTGCCACCGCAATACGAAATCGCAGACGATCATCTCGCCAGCGCTGACACAGTGAGGTGAGCCGATGTTCAACGCCCACTATCGCCTTGAAAAGAACTCCATTGCACTGGCAATCGGCATTGTCGTCGTATCGAGTATCGGCGGGCTGGTTGAAATCGCGCCCCTGTTTACGATCGACCAGACGGTCGAGGCGGCACCTGACATGCGTGTCTACACCCCGCTGGAGTTGGTTGGCCGCAACATATACATGCGTGAAGGCTGCTATGCCTGCCACTCGCAGATGATCCGCACGTTACGTGACGAAGTGGAGCGCTACGGCCCCTACTCCCTCGCCGTCGAGTCGAAATACGATCATCCCATGCTATGGGGCTCGAAGCGGACCGGTCCCGACCTGGCCAGAGTTGGCGGTAAATACTCCGACGACTGGCATGTGATGCATCTGCGCAACCCGCGTGACGTTGTACCTGAATCAGTGATGCCGGCCTACCGGTGGCTGGAACGCAATGAACTCGACCTCGATGCCATGCCAAAACACCTCAAGACGCTTGCGCGGCTCGGCGTTCCCTACACCCCTGCAATGATCGAGAACGCAGCCAGTGATGCCAAGGCACAGGCCAGCCCCGATGGCGATGGCGTGCAGGGGCTCCAGGAGAGATACGGAGAAAAGACAAATGTCCGTTCCTTCGACGGAAACCCGAAACGACTGACTGAAATGGACGCGCTCATTGCCTACCTCCAGATCCTCGGGAAACTGACGGACGCAGCCCACCGTGCCTCAAAAGCGCAATTGGAGTGAACCGGCATGATGATCGAACATTCGGATCTGGTTTACGCCGCAAAGACCATTGGACTGCTGTTGCTGATGGCGCTCTTCATCGCCAGTGTGATCTACGCCTATTGGCCCTCGCACAAGGCAGACTTTGAAAAAACGGCTAGAAGCATCATAGATGATGAGGACCGGCCGGCATGACAACGCGCGAACGAGATCCCTACACGGGGCATATGACGACAGGTCATATCTGGAACGGCATCAAGGAACTCAACACACCGGTGCCCTTGCCGGTCTGGTTGTTCCTTTCCCTCTTCTTCGCCATATCGCTCGTTTGCTGGATTCTTCTGCCAACCTGGCCGCTCGGCACAACCTACACCCATGGCATTCTGGGCATTGATCGAGATACGGAACTGACCCAATCGATCAAGGCTGCAGCAAAGGCACGAGCGAGCTGGGAAAAAGAAATCAGTGACGGTACGCCCGAAAGCATTCAGGCCGATACCAGGCTCATGACAATTGTGCGGGAGACCGGACGGACATTGTTCCAAGACAATTGCGCCGTCTGTCATGGCACCAAAGCAGAAGGTGGACCAGGTTTCCCCCGGCTCACAGACAAGGCCTGGCTTTGGGGCGGCAAGCATGAAGACATCGCCGAAACCATTCGTGTTGGCATCAACTCCAATGACCCCGATACACGCAGTTCGGAAATGCCCGCATTTGGCCGCGACGAGATGCTCAGCGCATCCCAGATCAACACCTTGATTCACTTCATCCGGTCAATTGCCAGACATGGATTCGACGCAGCTCCCGCAGATGGCAAAAGCCTTTACACCGACAACTGCGCGGCCTGCCACGGAGAGACCGGTGAAGGTAACGTCGAAATGGGTGCTCCCGACCTCGTCGATTCTTATTGGCTTTATGGTGGTGACCATAAGGCCCTCCTTCGAACCATCTGGGGAGGACGCAAGGGCCATATGCCGAATTGGGATAAGCGGCTTGG
>JBKEAX010000286.1:0-3200 GCA_047972825.1 Hyphomicrobiaceae bacterium
AAGCCGCGAAATCGAAATCCGTCGGAATAATCTCGGCCTCATCCCGACGCAGAATAGCGACATCCTCGTCCTGTCGACGAACATAAGCCGCATAACGTGCGTCGATCTCAATTTGTTGGCCAATAGATTTAGGGATTTCACCCAAGTCCGGCCAGATTTGCTTCAAACGGTCCAGGCTAATCTCGGAATACGACAGTAGATCAAATGCACTGCGGCGGCGTCCATCGCGGTTTATGGATAAACCATGTTTAGCAGCTTCGTTGGGTGAAAGTGACAACGCCTCCAGCTTGCCTCGCGCTGTAGCAAGTTCCGCAGCCTTTGCCAAAAACGCATTTGAGCGATCACCACCCACACATCCAATAGCCTCTCCCATCGGAGTTAGCCGCTGATCGGCATTGTCTGCACGCAACTTCAAGCGAAATTCAGCACGTGATGTAAACATCCGATAAGGCTCGCTCACGCCACGCGTCACAAGATCATCGATCATGACCCCGATATACCCGTCCGCTCGGGACACAACAAATGCCCGGGACTGATCCAAAGAAGTCTCACGCCCCCCAGTAGCGCATTTCAACGCGGCATTGACACCTGCCACCAGGCCCTGAGCCGCCGCCTCCTCATATCCTGTCGTGCCGTTGATTTGCCCGGCCAAGAATAGGCGCGGCAAACTTTTCACCTCCAGCACGGCCGAAAGAGAGCGGGGATCGACGTAATCGTATTCAATCGCATAGCCGTACCGCTTGATGACGACTTTTTCCAAACCAGGAAGGGTATGCATGAAAGCGTCCTGCACCTCTTCCGGCAACGACGTAGAAACGCCGTTTGGGTAAACCGTGTCATCGTCCAGCCCCTCAGGTTCGAGGAAAACCTGGTGCTTTGAACGATCCGCAAATCGCACAACCTTGTCTTCTATCGAAGGGCAATAGCGCGGCCCAACACTCTCAATCTGTCCGGAATACATCGGAGAACGATTGAGATTGGTGCGAATGATGTCGTGCGTTTCAGCTGTGGTCGTTGTGATTCCACAAGCGATCTGCGGCGTCGTAATACGCTCGGTCATGAATGAGAACGGCACGGGGTCTTCATCGGCCGGCTGCATTTCAAGGCTAGCCCAATCAATCGAACCCGCCATAAGCCGCGCAGGCGTACCTGTCTTCAACCGCCCCATCTGCAAGCCGAGACCATAGAGCCGATCAGATAATTTAAGCGCAGGAGCCGCCCCCATGCGGCCTGCAGGAATGCGCTTTTCACCAAGATGGATAAGCCCGTTCAAGAAAGTTCCGGTTGTCAAAACGACGGCGCCCGCTCGAAATGTTTGTCCGTTGGCAAGTATCACACCACAAACCCGGCCCTGCTCGACCAGCAGATCTTCCACCCCGCCTTCAACAATCTGCAACCCGTCCTGCGCGGCCAAAGCCGCCTGCATAGCCCGGCGATAAATACTTCGGTCGGATTGGGCACGCGGCCCCTGAACCGCTGGCCCTTTCGACCGGTTCAACAAACGGAACTGAATGCCCGCGGCATCAGCAACGCGCCCCATCAAGCCATCCAGCGCATCGATTTCGCGAACCAGGTGGCCCTTGCCAAGTCCACCAATAGCCGGATTGCAAGACATCTCTCCAATAGTGGCCCGCTCATGCGTAACCAGCGCTGTGCGTGCGCCCATGCGAGCGGCAGCAGCTGCCGCCTCACAGCCCGCGTGGCCGCCGCCAACAACAATGACGTCGAAATTTGATTGAGACATACGAAGAGACAAGCTCCGATTGCGCTTGGTTGCTGCATTTTGGCGCCAACATAATGTTGCTGATAACCAGGGTCAAAGCCGTTTCACGTGAAACTAGAGCATGTTCAGCTGAAGTGTGCGCGGTTCGGTATGAAGAACACCGCGAGAAAGAAAATAGAGCGCGTTCGCGATTCCGTGAAAAGTAAACGCGATCTGGGTGAGCGCAGCTACAGACACACCCGCAATTGTTTCACGTGAATCAATACCTATGAGTTGCAACAGCAAGTTGTTGAGGCAACTCAATGATTCACGTGAAACAGAGCACAGAAAGCCGCGCTGCAAGTGTAACGCGCAATGACCAGTTCCTTGTCTTTGGCCAACATCATTTGCCGATGCAGAAGCGACCAAACACTTGGTCCAGGACATCTTCCACATCAATCCGTCCCGTTATCCGGCCAATAGCCATCGCTGCCCGACGGAGGTCTTCGGCACGCAATTCAACCTGGTTTGGATTACCCGCCAGAAATGCATCAAGGTTAGCCCTCGCATCCTCCAGCAGCTTCCTGTGACGGTCCTGGGTCAGCGCAGGAGCATCTGCTGGCGCTATGCGATCTTTTACGATCGCGGCAAGGCGGTCTGTCAGGACATCCAGCCCAGCACCGGTCTTGACCGAAACGAGTATCATATCATCAGGAAGGACAAGCTGCCCGTCACCCTCAGCGAGATCGATCTTGTTGACCACCAAAAGCGTTCGGTCCGCCACTTCCAGAAGCTCTTTCGGCAGCAAAGGCTCTGGTGCGTCGATATCCGTGAGCCAGATCACAAGATCAGCCTCACCAGCCCTGACGACAGAGCGTCGAATACCTTCCTGCTCGACTGCGGCCTGCGCCTGACGAATTCCTGCCGTATCCGAGACGACCACAGGCAGGCCACCAAGATCCAGCCGAACCTCGATCACGTCCCGTGTCGTCCCAGCTTCTTCCGAAACGATCGCAGCATCCCGCTTGGCCAGAGCATTCAGCAAGCTCGATTTACCAACGTTGGGAGGCCCAGCCAGCACCACCTGGAAACCCGATCTCAGAATCTCGCCGCGGTTTTGGTCGGCAAGATGCCGGCCCAAGTGCCGAGCAAGATCCTGGATGATGGTTCGCCCCTGCGAGAAGGCATCAGCAGCAACATCACCTTCATCGGAAAAATCAAGTGACGCTTCCACCAGAGCCGCCGCCTCAATCAGCGCCTGCCGCCAGCTCTCATAAAGATCCGACAAAACCCCTTGAGACTGCCGCAACGCCTGCCGACGCTGCCCCTCGGTTTCAGCGTCAATAAGGTCGGCCAGACCTTCCGCCTGTGTCAGATCAATCTTGCCGTTATCAAACGCGCGTCGCGCAAACTCCCCCGGCTCCGCTTGCCGGCACTGTGGAATTAGGGCTAGGCCCGCCAGCACTGCACGGACGACAGCGACACTCCCGTGAAGATG
>JBKEAX010000310.1:0-4474 GCA_047972825.1 Hyphomicrobiaceae bacterium
GATCTATGTTGAACCTATCGGGCTCTTCAGCCCAGGATGCCGACGCCACCCGTCCCCCACACCAGCTCACGGGTGCGGCACGGGTTTGACTTTGGCCTTCCCCCCTGCAGGCGATGCATTCTGACAAACACTTCGCGCGTAAAAGGTAAGCTCTTTCAGCTCGCCGCGAACCGCAAACTCGCCATAGTCAATCAACATGTCACTCGAAACGCCATTTGCAAAAATGCGAAACGAAAGCTCATAGGCCGGTAGAGAATCCTTCGCCTCGCTTCCCGGTTCGAAGTAGGCAATAGAAACCGGCCACGACGCGATATCAGCCAATGCAGGCTTAACACCTGCACCAAGTTGCGCGCCCGTTGCTTTCGTTCCTATCCAACTGTTAGTGCGATAGACTTTCTCGCCCTTCTCCGATCCGTCATAAAGCCCGACCGAAAAATGCTTGTGTCCACTTTCGGCAGCCTTCAACAGCGCAGTGGAATGCTGCATGGGAAACAGGTTGGCCGCATCAATCGATAGTTCGCGTTTCGATGGTTTCGTTATCGTGGCAACGACTGGACCGCCGTTGTCAGGACGCGTTGCGTCACCCGTCGTCGAGTCCACAAGCTCGGAATTACTGAACTGTTCGGAGTTGAAACGAAGGCGCTTGCCTTTGCCGTCCTCCCATGTCGAAGTCCTCAGGTCATTAAGTTGTTCAGAACCATCCTGCGACGTTATCCGGGTAACAAACCGCATGTTCTGCGTATACCCCTCGCAGCGGCTACCATCGAGTTCGTAGACCATGCGCCCGACCAGCTCCACCACGCCTGACCCTGACATCGCCCGCTCCAGGGTAATGTCATAGACGGCCTTGTGGGGTGCAAAAACTACCGGCGGTGCCGCTGGCGCAGGAACGGCGGCCACCCCCTGGGCGGGCAATCCTGCCAATACCACCAAAACCACAAGTGCCGTAATGAAACTATTTACGCGACTTGATCGCATGCAAGCACTCCCTCCAAATGCATGTCACGCAAAAGTGCGCCGAAGTTCTGCGGAAGCGACATGCAAAAAACCAAAGGCTTAAAGCCTGATGACCTAATCTGACAATTCGTGAAGGCCCTGGGCAAAAAACGCGACAGGCAACCTTCGCGTTCTCCTGCTATGACCAGGGCCCAACCCTACAACACTCAGACCGGCGGCTGCAGCTGCTTTGACTCTTTCCAGCATCACATGTGGAAAAGCGCCTTGCCGCATAGGTGGACGGTGAACTGCATCAAGATTAAGAAGGAATGAGCGCCAGGGAGGTCATACCGGCCCAATGCCGGACATTTGCGGCGCCATGATGATCGCCAGCGTCAAATCCACCCCCCGGCCGTAGCCAATTCGCCGCCAACCTGAAAGCACCCCATATGAGCAAAACACCCTTGGACCGCTTGGCCGCGCTTGGCCTGGAGTTGCCTGAAGCACCCGCGCCCGTTGCCAATTACGTCCCCTACCTGATCTCCGGCGACCACCTTTATATCTCTGGGCAGATCTCAAAAGCGCCCGACGGGACCATCGTGACCGGACGGCTTGGCGACAGTATTTCAGTTGACGACGCCAAGACCGCCGCCCGCCATTGCGCATTGAACATCCTTGCCCAGGCAAATGCAGCCCTGGGTGGGCTTGAACGCATTGCACAGGTCGTCCGCCTGACCGGCTATGTAGCTTCGACACCAGAATCCGGCGATCAACCTGCAGTCATTAACGGCGCATCCGACCTCATGGTTGACGTTCTGGGTGATGCCGGCAGGCACACGCGCGCCGCTGTCGGCGTTGCCGCACTACCGGCTGGTTGTGCTGTCGAGATCGACGCCATCTTGCGCATCAAGGGCTGACACCCCATCAGAGGATTGCAAACCTGCAAAATGGTCAAGCGCCAAGCACGGAGCAGCAAGAGCGAAAAGGCAAAATATGATGCGTCAGCGCGAAGTATTTTTGCGTCCGATTGCCCACCGCGGCCTGCACGGTGCGCCAGGTGGCGGCGCGGTCGAGAACACCATGGCAGCCTTTGTCGCCGCGCGTGACAAGGGCTATGGCATCGAATGCGATTTGCGGCCGGGCTTTGGTGGACTTCCACTGGTGTTTCACGATGAGGACCTTGCCCGTCTGATCAGCGCCGATGGTCCGGTTGCAAAGCTGAAGGCTGAAGACCTTGCCAGTTTCGCATTTCGCAATGCGCCCGACCAACGCATTCCCACGTTTGCCGAGCTGCTTGCCTTGATCGACAGCACCGTTCCCCTCCTGGTCGAGATCAAGAGCGAATGGACACCGCCCGACCACGCATTCCTTTCGCAAATCTCTCAGCTTGCAAATGCCTACACCGGACCGATAGCGCTGATGTCGTTTGATCCAGACCTCATGAGTGTGCTCCGGGAAATGTCGCCCCAGATCCCCCGCGGCATCGTTTCGGGCAATTATTTGTCGCTGGACCGGGGTGCCCCGTGGTGGCGCAATGTACTTTCGCCCGAGCGCGCGGAAAGGCTCACCCATCTGTTGGACTCCGGCCCTGCCGAGCCGAGCTTTTTTGCCTATGACGTGAAGTCGTTACCGACGCCGGTGACACGCTACGTGCGCGCCGTCGAACGAAAACCCATATTCACATGGACAGTTCGCGATGACGCCGACCGTGCGAATGCTGCGCATTTCGCTGACGCACCAATTTTTGAAGGCTTTCTGGCATGACCGGCAACGGTCCTGACAAACACTCCGAACACGACGGGCACCAGCCGGACCGCCCCCCTGCTGCCTCCGCGCCGATAACTGCAAGTGTCGTCGGTTCAATCCGCGAGATTGATTCAAAATCCTGGGACGCCATCGCCAACCCGGACACCGCAGCGTACAATCCGTTTCTTGCGCATACCTTTCTCATGGCTTTAGAGGATTCAGGCTCTGTCGGCGAAGGTACCGGCTGGCACCCCAGACATCTGGTCGTTGAAGACGGTAACGGTCTGGCTGGCGCTATGCCGCTCTACATCAAGACGCACAGTCAGGGCGAATACGTGTTCGATCACGGATGGGCCGATGCCTATCACCGCGCCGGCGGACGCTATTACCCGAAACTGCAATGCGCCGTACCGTTCACGCCGGTGCCAGGTCCGCGTCTTTTGGTACGGCCTGACGACCCACGCGCCCACATGCAGACACTTGCCGCAGCCGCGCGCGAAGTAACCCGCCGCCTCGGCGCATCCTCACTGCACATTACCTTCCTCGACAAAGCGACATGGACGGAACTGGGATCTGCTGGCTTCCTGCAACGCACAGGACAACAGTTCCACTTCGCCAACCCGGGATACGACACCTTCGAGGACTTTCTCGCCGCACTTTCCTCTCGCAAGAGAAAAGCCATACGCAAGGAACGTACCCACGCCATTGAAGGGCTCACCGTTCGCCATGTTACCGGAGGTGACATCACCGAAGCAGACTGGGACGCCTTCTTTGAATTTTACCTCGATACTGGCGCACGCAAATGGGGACACCCTTATCTCAATCGCACCTTTTTTTCCTTGCTGGGCGAGGCGATGGCAGAAAAATGCCTGCTGATCTTTGCCGAGGAGAAAGGCAGACCAATAGCAGGGGCGTTGAATATGATTGGTGGGGACTGCCTGTACGGCCGATACTGGGGCGCATTGGAGGACAGGCCGTTCCTTCATTTCGAGCTTTGCTATTACCAGGCCATTGACGTGGCGATTGACAAAGGACTCGCGCGTGTGGAGGCCGGCGCCCAGGGCGATCATAAACTGGCGCGCGGTTATCAGCCCGTAACCACGTACTCCGCCCATTATATAGCAGACCCCGGCCTTGCCCGCGCCGTTGCCCACTATCTTGACCACGAGCGCGAAGCAATTGCTGAGATCAACGAGGACCTTGCCGCGGCTGGACCATTTCGGAAGGGCTGAATGCTGGCGCCTGGACTTCTGCTTGACGCCAAAGCGG
The DNA here is from genome assembly GCA_047972825.1 of Hyphomicrobiaceae bacterium. Lineage (GTDB taxonomy): Bacteria > Pseudomonadota > Alphaproteobacteria > Rhizobiales > Hyphomicrobiaceae > JAEUMD01. Next base: position 3,952 of record JBKEAX010000310.1, read on the forward strand.
CGCGGCAGCGATGTGCGTTGAGAACTTTCCAATGCGCAGAAATATGCTAGTCATGCTGCTGCAAACTTCACTTGATAAGCAGCGATGCCGACATGAGCGATATGACCGACACACCCGCCTACGAAGACGACAATATCTTCGCCAAGATCCTGCGTGGCGAAATTCCCAGCCACAAGGTCTATGAAAATGATGATTGCATCGCCTTCATGGACGTGATGCCACAAGCGCCAGGCCACACGCTCGTTGTACCCAAGGCACCCTCACGCAACCTTCTGGACGCCGACACACAAACGCTTGAAAAGCTACTGCCATTCACGCGGCGCATCGCGCTGGCCGTAAAAGCCGCATTCAATGCCGACGGCATTACGGTAAATCAATTCAATGAAGCGGCCGGTGGGCAGACCGTATTCCATCTGCATATCCACGTCATCCCGCGCCATGAAGGCGCCCCTTTGAAGCGTCACGAAGGCGGCATGGAGAGCCCTGAAGTCCTGGCCGCCAATGCTGAGAAAATCCGCGCCGC
>JBKEAX010000320.1:0-4438 GCA_047972825.1 Hyphomicrobiaceae bacterium
GGCAATGTTGTCGTTAAGTGGACGGGTGAGTTGTCGCCCTTGTGCACCGGTTTCGGTGTAGGTGAGAGGATCGAAAATCCAATCGATATCGGCAATCGCAACGATGCGTGCGTTGTCGGTCATTGTCGAGGAGGGTGCTCTGGTATCGCCGGACCGCGTCGTGAAAGCGCTATTGAGATGACCCGAAATTGCCACTGCGATAGCGCGTGAACCTCCACCTGGAATTAGCTTGGTGGCTAACGCCTGCGGATTTCCATCCTTGAAAAGGGCGCGATCGAGTGTGCCTGCCTGATCGGTTGTCGTGACGAGTGGCTCAACCGTCTTAGAATCTAGAATTGTGAATGATCCAGGTTCGGCAAAACCGGTTTCACTTAAACCCGCTGTGGTGTGGTGTTCTCGTGATAAATGTCCCTGACGGACACGAAGCCAGAAGGGATACAAAAAGCGTTGATCGCTCGCGCCGACAGTTGAAGCCTGCTGTGGATCGCCGACAACGTGTGCGCCCTCAAAACGCGCGCCGTATTTCAAAAGGAGGTCGGATATATCGTTGACGGTGTCGCCTGGCTCTGGGAGCACGGCGTTGGATGACGTATTGAACCGTGCGAATGGATCCATCATCACGATGAGGCCACGCCCGGCCATCACATGTTGATCGATGGCGTACAGCATCGATGGCTTTAGAATTGTCGCATCAATGACAATAAGTGCGTCCAGGCCTTCGGGAAGGTTGTCTGCGAAGTGAGGAATTATCGCCACGTCGTGAAGACGTTTTATCTCCTCCAGAACGGTCAGGCCAGTGCGGGGCTCAGTTGCATTGCGTGGCAGTATCAACGGAGACAGGATGCCTATTCGTGGTATCTTCTTTCTTGCCAGCGCGGCCAGTGTTGACGAGATGTCGTACTCCAGGGTCGGCGCCCTGTCTGACACGAAATACGCAATCGCCGAACGGCGCTGCTCATGACTGAACGTCGCGCCGAGCATGAAGCTTCCCCCTGCGGATAGAGAAACGCTCTGTACGCCGCTGATGCGTGCCTGATCTTCGGCCTCGGTATCGGGGGCGGGATCATGCTCGATGAGCTTGATGCGTCCATTGGAGATCCACGCTACGCGTTCCATCAAGCGCCGAATACGTTCTGCGTGTTGGCGAATGCTGGCTGGGACGTCTGCGTTGGAAGCGCTCCAATAAAAATCGATTTGCGTGCCCGTCTCCGCATTCTTGGCAACAGCGCGTGTTTCTGGGTGAAGCGTGAATTCACGCGCCTCCGTTAGATCAATATCGGTGTCTGCATAAATAGCGAACGACAGCGGCACATTTGCGATGACCAGCCATGCCGCCACTCTTGTTGCGCGTCGCAACCGGTTTCTAACGGTTATATTTTCAGGTCCTCCACGCCGTCGTGCAATGACGAGGCTGGCTGAACTCAATGCCAACACGATGATGGTCGCAAACAGAACCAGGCCGGCTATTGCGATGCGTCCTGTTGCCATGTCGGCCATCCAATGGGCCGGGCTTAGGCGAGGTAGGTAGTTGGCCAGGGATTCCGTATCGGTTCCGCGAAGAAGACCTTTGGCTGTGTCGCTTGCCACAAGTTGAAAGAGCAGAAGCGTTACGACACCGATCACATAGCCACCTACCTGATCACGGGCGATCGCAGCTGTGGCCAACGCGATGGCATAATAGGTAGCAAGCAGGCAAGCAGCTCCAATATAGCCTGCCGCCGCAGTGCCGACGTCGAGGTCGCCGAGATATGCCATGGTGACAGGAAACGGGAAGGTAAGCAGCAAAGTCGTCAACAGAAGTGCACTGCCTGCGATCCAGGTTCCGGTGACGAGCGCTGCTGGCGATATTGGCAGGCCGGCGAAAAGTTCGAGGCGCCGTTCGCCTTGAGTGTCTGCGAACGCAGGCATCGCCAGTGCTGGCACGAAAATAGCTGCGATCCACGGAAAGAAGAGCCATTGAACGTCAAGACTGGTAACGTCTGTTTCGTAGACTCGGCCGACCAGGAAAACGGCAATTGCCAGTGAGACAAGGAAGCCTGCCTGGAATAGCGGGGTTACACGCCTGGCTATGATCTGCAACCATTCGTAGCGCGTGATCGTGTTGACAGCGCTGTAGAAGTCGCGTGTCTTTGAACGCAAGCTGGACTGAAGCATTGATGTTGCGTTCACAGTGCTGCTCAAGCGGTTTCCTTTGCTGCGAACGTGTTTTTGTGCTGGCTCGTCAGCCGTAAAAATTCTGGTGCAATGCGGCCATGCTCATCGGCGAGTTCCGCCGTTGGTGCGTCGGCGATGATGCGTCCGTTATCAATGACGAGCAGCCGGTCGCACAACGTTTCAGCTTCTTCAAGAATGTGCGTTGATACGAGCATGGCCTTGTCACGTGAGATTTCACCAAGCAAGCGCCGAAGCGCAACCTTCTGGATGGGGTCAAGACCGTCGGTCGGTTCATCAAGAATAAGAACCGGTGGATCATGAATTAGGGCGTGAGCCAGCCACGCACGCTGCCGCCAGCCCTTGGAAAGCACAGCCAGTCGTTTGGTTGCTGCGTCAGCCAGGTTCAGCATGTCGATGAGCCGGCGGACTGCTGCGTTGCGCCCTGAGCCTTTGATGTCGCGTGCTTCAGCGCCAAATGCCAGGAACTCTGCCACGCTAAGGTCGCTGAAACCATTGGCTGCTTCCGGCAGATAGCCGATAGCGCGACGTGCCTGGAGCGGTGCGGATGCGATGTCTGAACCGGCAATCAACGCCCGGCCGTGGTCTGGTGTAAGCGTACCTGCGAGCATCCTGAGTGTCGTCGACTTGCCCGCACCGTTTACGCCGAGTACACCAACGCGCTCCCCCGCCCCGACCGTGAAGGAAACGCCTTTGACGGCTTGAGTTCCTGCGAACGACTTGGTGAGGTCCTCTGCTTCGATTAGCATGGTTCACAGACAGCTCTTTGTAATTTCAATGCGTATTGGTGTGGTCTTGGCCGCAGCAACGGAAGGGAATTTTCACCGTGCCATGTCCCAACTGGGGGCAATGGTGAGTGTTTGAGCCGTAGGAACAGTTCTACCCGAATTGGGGTCGTCCCTGCGAGACCAGATTGAGGATTACGAGAATAATGGTTGACGGCAACCAGATGTTTTTCATTGATCCGATAAAAATCCGGCTATTATGAACAGTAGCATTGACACCCCGGTCAAGACATAACCGGTCAGGGTGAGTTGCCGGCTGAAGGGGCGTTGAGGTGTGTTGGAGCCTGGGCGTGCAGCTAGGGATCCTGCGGTCACCAACAATGCGCCGACGATTGCCAAGGCAATGACGTACTGACGTTGCGCAAGCGTAGCTAGAATATCGAGCATGCTGCCTCGGTTCTCGCGATTTTGAAATTTCCAAAAATACGAACTTGGGCCGAGCCGTGCAGCGAATAACACGATTCACTCGGCAGGCTTTAGGCCTCTGGCCTTTTGCATGTCGTTATCGCAATAACGCAGCGCGCATTGACGCGACATGCTTCAGGGCGTGTTCATGTCTCATAGATCCATGAATACGATATAGCTCCCTGTTTGGAGCATGTTCTTCATGCCGAACCGCGTACACTACGGCTGAACCTGCTCTAATGCCCGCCGCCTGCCGAATAGGCTTGTGACGATGCAGAATTCGATACCCCAGATGGGCGGAAGCTCTTCATGGCCTCTTCGTGAAGGATGGCCATCGCCTCGCGCTTATACTCAAAAGCCTTGCTTGAGTTCAGCATTGTGTAATGGCGCGGTCGCGGCAGGTCAATCTCGATGACGCTGCGCACGGTGGCCGGCCGGTTAGAAAGGACCACAAGCCGGTCTGCCAGGAAGATTGCCTCGTCGATTTCTGATGTTACGAACAAGTTCGTTCGGCGGTTTTCCTCAAACAGACGCAGGAAGAATTCCTGCATCAGCCCGCGTGACATTGCATCAAGACCACGGAAGGGTTCGTCCATGATCATGATGCGGGGTTCATTGATCAGGGCCCTTGCAAGTTCTGCGCGGCGCTGCATGCCACCAGAAAGCTGCAAGGGATATTTGTTCATGAACTCACCAAGGCCGACCTTGACGAGAAGCCGCTTGACTTCATCGTCGAGCGCAGCTCCGCGTTTCTCGCCTCTCAGTTTTGGGCCGAAAGCCACGTTCTGGTACGTCGTCTGCCACGGAATGAGTGCTGTTTCCTGGAACACGACCATGCGGTCTTTTCCTGGCCCGGTGACGGGATTGCCATCAATCTCGATCCGCCCGGTATCGGGAAATTCGTATCCAGCGATAAGGTTCACGAGTGTTGACTTGCCGCAGCCGGAGGGGCCAACAACAACCGTCATCTTGCCAGGAAGCACGTCGAGCGACATGTCGGCGATCACCTGCTGGCGGTCCCATTCGTCGCCGTAGGCTTTGGAGACGTTTTCGACCACCAGATGACTTTTGCCCTC
>JBKEAX010000345.1:0-4400 GCA_047972825.1 Hyphomicrobiaceae bacterium
CGGCCGCCCTCTTCCTTGGTCAGGATATAGGCCTCGGCTTCGAACGTCGTGTGCGGCGTCACCGAACCCGGCTTGGCCAGGACCTGACCACGCTCGACCCCGTCGCGCTCCACACCACGCAGTAGCGCGCCGATATTGTCGCCCGCTTCCCCGCGATCCAGCAGCTTGCGGAACATTTCCACGCCCGTGCAGGTGGTCTTCTTGGTCGCGCGGATGCCGACGATTTCAAGCTCGTCGCCCACGTTCACCGCGCCGCGCTCAACCCGGCCGGTCACGACCGTGCCGCGGCCCGAGATCGAGAAAACGTCCTCGATCGGCATCAGGAACGGCTGGTCCTTGGGACGCTCTGGCTGAGGAATGTAGTCATCAACAGCCTTCATAAGCTCGACGATCGCCTGCTTGCCGATCTCATCGTTGCGGCCTTCCAGGGCACACAACGCAGAACCCTTCACGATCGGAATATCGTCGCCGGGGAACTGATACGAAGACAGAAGCTCGCGAACCTCCATCTCAACAAGTTCCAGAAGCTCAGCGTCATCGACCATGTCGACCTTGTTCATGAACACAACAAGCGCTGGAACGCCAACCTGGCGCGCAAGAAGAATGTGCTCGCGTGTCTGAGGCATCGGACCGTCAGCAGCAGACACAACCAATATCGCACCGTCCATCTGCGCAGCGCCCGTGATCATGTTCTTCACATAGTCAGCGTGCCCAGGGCAGTCCACGTGCGCATAGTGGCGCGCATCCGTCTCATACTCCACGTGCGCCGTAGAAATCGTGATGCCGCGCTCGCGCTCCTCGGGGGCCTTGTCGATGTTCTCAAAAGCCACTGCCTCAGACTTGCCGCCAACTTCAGCCAGAACCTTCGTGATCGCGGCAGTCAATGACGTCTTGCCGTGGTCAACGTGACCGATCGTGCCGATGTTGCAGTGCGGCTTCGTTCGATCAAATTTTGCCTTCGCCATCTCGGCTCTCCTCAGTGTCTTGTCTTGCGATCCCACCACCGGCTTCACATCCGGCCGCTAATTGGAATCAGGTTCCTTAAATATCCGGCTGACCGGAGCGCGAACGCCCAACCGGTCAACCCGTGTCAATGCGGTCAGGCGTATTTGGCCCGAACCTCGTCAGCGACGTTGCGCGGCACCTCGGCGTAATGCGCAAACACCATCGAATACTGCGCGCGGCCCGTAGACATCGAGCGCAGGGTATTGATATAGCCGAACATGTTGGCCAGCGGCACGAACGCCTTGACCACCACGGCATTGCCGCGCAGATCCTGGCTGCGGATCTGACCACGACGCGAGTTGACGTCGCCGATGATGCCACCAACGAAATCTTCCGGCGTCACAATCTCCACGTCCATCATCGGCTCAAGCAGCTTGATGCCGGACTTCTGACATCCTTCCTTCATCGCGGCACGGCCTGCGATTTCGAAGGCGATCGCGGAAGAATCCACCTCGTGGTAGGCACCGTCATAAAGCGTCACCTTGGTATCCACGATTGGGAAGCCGATAGCGACACCCGAATCCCAAACAGACTTGATGCCCTTTTCGACACCGGGGATGTATTCCTTGGGAACGACACCGCCAACGATCTCGGAGACAAACTCATTGCCAGCGCCGGTTTCGTTCGGCTCAATGCGCAACTTCACACGAGCAAACTGCCCCGTACCACCGGTCTGTTTCTTATGCGTGTAGTCGATCTCCGATGACTTGGCGATGGTCTCGCGGTAAGCCACCTGCGGCGCGCCAACGTCAGCCTCAACCTTGTAGGTTCTCTTCAAGATATCGACCTTGATGTCGAGATGAAGCTCGCCCATGCCCTTGAGAAGGGTTTCGCCAGACTCCTGGTCGACCGAGACGGAAAATGAAGGATCTTCCAACGCCATTTCGTTGAGCGCCAGCGCCATCTTTTCCTGATCGGCCTTTGTCTTGGGCTCGATCTTGACCTCGATAACCGGGTCAGGGAATTCCATCTTCTCAAGAATCACTGGCTTTGCCGGATCGCAAAGCGTTTCACCGGTGCGCGTATCCTTGAGGCCCTGCAACGCAATAATGTCACCAGCGAAGGCTTCCTTGATTTCCTTGCGGTCGTCGGCGTGCATCATGTACATGCGGCCTGCACGCTCTTTCTTTTCGCGCGAGGAGTTCAACAAGGCCGTGCCCTGCTCAACCTTGCCCGAATAGATACGGCAGAAGGTGATGGAGCCAACGTGCTCGAAGTTCATGATCTTGAAGGCGATCATGGCCAACGGCTCGCCATCTGATGGCTTACGGAAAGCATCTCCGCCGGTCTTGGGATCGATGCCGTTATAGGCTTCACGATCGAGTGGCGAAGGCAGCAGATCGACAACGGCATCCAGCAAAGACTGCACACCCTTATTCTTGAAGGCCGAACCGCACAGCATCGGGTAGAACTTGTTTTCGATGGTGCCCTTGCGCAGCAACTTGCGGATCTGATCGGCGTCCGGCTCGTTACCTTCCAGGTAAGCCGTCATGGCGTCGTCGTCCATTTCGACGGCAGCCTCGATCATCGACGAGCGGAACTCCTCGGCTTTCGCCTTGAGATCTTCAGGGATTTCCTTCTTGACGAAGGTAGCGCCCTTGTCATCGCCTTCCCAGACGATGGCCTGCATCTCGATCAAATCGACGACACCTGCGAAGTCACTTTCGGAACCGATTGGAATCTGAATCGGAACGGGCATTGCGCCGAGTTTCTTCTTGATGTCCTCGACACACATGTAAAAGTCGGCACCGGTCTTATCCATTTTGTTGGCAAAGACGATGCGCGGAACCTTGTACTTGTCGCCCTGGCGCCAGACGGTCTCGGTCTGCGGCTCAACACCAGCATTGGAATCAAGAACGGTGACAGCACCATCAAGGACGCGCAGCGACCGCTCGACTTCAATGGTGAAATCGACGTGGCCTGGGGTGTCAATAATGTTGAGACGATGCTGCTCGCCATTCCGGCCCGGCCAGAAACAGGTTGTAGCGGCAGACGTAATGGTGATGCCGCGCTCAGCTTCCTGATCCATGAAATCCATGGTGGCTGCGCCGTCGTGCACTTCACCAATCTTGTGCGAGATGCCCGTATAGAAAAGAATCCGCTCGGTCACGGTCGTCTTGCCAGCATCAATGTGAGCCATGATGCCGAAGTTGCGGTATTCCCGAATGGGGTATTCGCGAGCCATGGTCTTGCTCCGATAGATCCGTTACCAGCGGTAATGCGAAAAGGCGCGGTTTGCTTCTGCCATCTTGTGCGTGTCTTCACGCTTCTTGACGGCCGTACCGCGATTGTTTGCAGCATCGAGCAGCTCGCCCGAAAGACGCTGGATCATTGTATTTTCGTTGCGCTTGCGGGCAGCAATAATGAGCCAGCGAATGGCCAGCGCCTGGCGCCGCTCACTGCGAACCTCAACCGGCACCTGATAGGTTGCGCCGCCAACGCGGCGAGAGCGAACCTCAACGGCCGGCATGACGTTTTCCAGCGCCTGATGGAACATCTGCACAGGATCGGACTTCGCCTTGTCCTCCATCATGGTAAGAGCACCATAGACGATGTTCTCAGCAGCCGACTTCTTACCGTCACGCATCACGGCGTTCATGAACTTGGTGACGACGAGATCTCCGAACTTCGGGTCCGGGTGAACTTCCCGTTTCTGGGCACTGTGACGACGGGACATGGGTCCGTTCCTTTACGTGTCGCTTTGCAGCGAGAAAGCCTTTTTCATGATTGCCGGCACTAGCCCGACAATCACTCCACCAAGATCACTTCGGACGCTTGGCACCATACTTGGAGCGGCGTTGCTTGCGGGCGTTAACGCCCTGGGTATCAAGCACACCACGAACGATGTGATAGCGAACGCCGGGCAAATCCTTGACGCGACCGCCACGGATCAGAACAACGGAGTGCTCTTGGAGGTTGTGGCCTTCGCCAGGGATGTAGCCGATGACCTCATAACCGTTGGTCAGGCGGATTTTTGCAACCTTGCGAAGCGCCGAGTTCGGCTTCTTCGGAGTCGTTGTGTAGACGCGCGTGCATACGCCACGCTTCTGCGGGCACGCCTCCATATGGCGCGACTTCTCGCGATAGGTCTTCGGGTTCCGGGGTTTCCGGATGAGCTGCTGAATAGTCGGCATACGCCTTGTCCATCCCTTCAGCGCGCGCAAAGCGCATGCGCCAAGCCGAAATTGCCGAAGACCCGCAGCCGCAGGCTCCCGGCACGAAAAAACCAGAGGATCGTCCAACCTTGTGGGCCGGAGATCATGGTCCAGAAATTTCCTCTGCTTTGCGAACGATAGCGTTTAGGTCCGGGCGCACGTTAATGCGCGGCTTTGACCTACCGCCTACCGTGAGAGTGCGGGAAGCTATATACACAGGATTCTATATGGTCAACAGGC
>JBKEAX010000383.1:0-2544 GCA_047972825.1 Hyphomicrobiaceae bacterium
CATTGCACGGTGCTGATGGCACGCCGCTGGCTTTGACCGATACCCGGTCTGCCGCAGTGGGCCATGCGCTTGGCGATGAATTGGAAATTGCCAGCCTGCATTGACGGGCTTGGCGAATTGGCTTGGGCAATCGCGGTGGTGACGTGAATTCGCCGTGTGCAGGGTTTTTCACGGGTTACGGGCTGTAGACGCGGTTACGGCATACTAGATCACGTTCACGGAATCGCGAACGCGATCTATTTTCTTTCATTAGGAGCATGTTCTTCACGCCGAACCGCGTACACTTCGGCTGATCATGCTCTAGGCGCCTTGCATACCAGCAATGAAATTCAACGTGTGCCTGCCAGCCTCTCGCTCGGTTCAAGCGGCTTCGGATTTGTGTTCGGCCAGCACCTGATCGGCGAGTTTGCCGGTCAGTTCGGCGAGATGATCGAATGCCGCTGTGAAGGTTCCCACACCTGCTGTTGCAGACCGCAGCTCGACAATCAGGTCCTCCATTTCGGCCTGTGGAATATGCGCTTTCACGCTGTCCCAGCCCGGCCAGCCTTCACGGCCATCGAACCCAAGAATCTGGCCACGGCGTTGCGGGATCAGACCGTTGATGCGCGCGGTTGCCTCGGACGGCACGTTGATCTCCACCGCCATGATCGGCTCAAGCAGAACGGGCTGACAATTGGGCAATCCCTCGCTCATCGCCAGACGGCCGGCCTGCCGGAAGGCCATGTCGGATGAATCGACGGAATGAAACGAACCGTCTTTCAGCGTCACTGCGATATCGACAACGGGGAAACCCAATGGACCATGGCTCATGTAGTCTTTAACGCCAATCTCGACGGATGGTATGTACTGTTTAGGGATGGCGCCGCCGGTGATCGTTTCGGCGAACGTGAAGCCCGCACCTCGCGGCAGCGGCGCGATGTCGATCAATACGTCGCCGAACTGGCCATGCCCGCCCGACTGCTTCTTATGCCGCCCCCTTATCTCAGCGCTCTTGCGGATGGTTTCCTTGTAAGGCACCTGACGGCGTTCACGCATGACAGCAACCGCAAACTTTCGATCGAGACGTTCCAGTGCGACACGCATGTGCATTTCACCCTGTCCCAGCAAGAGCAGTTGATGTGTATCTTCCGATTGCTCCACGCGAAGCGAGGGGTCTTCTTCCAGCAGCTTGGCAACCGCGGCCGTCAGCTTGACCTCGTCCTTACGGTCCTTCAGTCCAAGACCGACGCCAAAAACCGGATAGGGCGCGTCCGGCACCGGCACCTGGATGATGGCGTTCTTGGCGGTCGTGATGGTTTCACCGGACTGGATTTTATCGAGGCGGCCAAGTGCAACAGTATCGCCAGCGTTTGCAGCCCCTCGCTTGCGTGGCTCTTCGCCCATCATGGAAAAGATCCCCGAAGTGCGTTCCTCTTGCCCGTCAGCACCAACTAATGTTGCGCCATCGGGTATCTGTCCGGTCAGAACTCTTGCAATGGACAGCTTGCCTCCATGCGCGGTGTGCAGCGATTTGAAGACGAAGGCCGATTGCGAGGTGTTTTCAAGCTTCAAACGCTGTGCCGTTGCATCGACGAAGGGAGCTTCATGACGCAATGCCTTCATGAGACGCGATATACCGTGCCCATGCGAGGCGGAACCAAGCAGAACAGGACAGATAAGGCCTTCTGACAGTTCGCGCGCCAGATCGTCGAAGACGTTGTCGCGCGGCGGTTCTATATCCGAAAGCAACTGCTCCATCAGCTCATCGTCGTAGTCGGCGAGTTGCTCAAGCATGTGGAAGCGCGCTTCCTGCTCGCGATCCTCCTCTTTATCAGGAATCTTGGTGACCTCGGAAACCGCATGCTCGCGGTAGACATGGGCGCGTTCGGATGCCAGGTCGATGAACCCCGTGGCAACACCGTTTTCCCAGATCGGGATCTGGCGTAACACCAGTGGCTTAGTACTGGCGGGTTGCAGCATCGGGATGATGTCACGGACGGGCGTGTTGAATGAATCGATCTTGTTGAGGAAGAGAAAGTGGGGAATGCCGCGATCTTCAAGCTGCTTCAAGATCAGTTGCAGGGACGGCACGCGCTTGGGGTCAGGCTCGCAGACCACCACGGCCGCGTCGCAAGCGGTGAGCGCGAGAGCGCTCTCATGCTGAAACTCGATTGAGCCAGGACAATCGATGAATGTGAAAGTGTCACCCAGGAACTCCACATCGGCGACGTTGGACGAAACACTCATTCCGTGGGCGCGCGCTTCCGGGCTTGCGTCTCCAACGGTATTACCATCCGTGACCGCACCTGCGCGGGAGACGGCCCCGCACCGCTCCAGTATGGCTTCAAGCAGGGTGGTTTTTCCGGAAAGATAGGGACCTATGATGGCGATGGCGCGGGCTGAGCGGCCCGCGCCTGGAGGGATGCTTTGGCCACCATTGGCGGCACCACCGTTCTTGGACATTGTCTGGCTCCCTTCGCACCTGCCTGCTTGTTGTTTTACGTCAGCTGGCAGCCGGGCGGGCAGGCGCCGGTCACGCCGAGCAGGTCGCAGCGGGCTGGCATC
>JBKEAX010000405.1:0-4959 GCA_047972825.1 Hyphomicrobiaceae bacterium
GATGATCCTGCAACCGACGCGATCTATGAGATGGGCACGCTGGCTTCGGTACTGCAATTGCTGAAGTTGCCTGATGGTACGGTGAAGGTGCTTGTCGAGGGCACGCAGCGTGCGCGTATCAAGGAATATACCGACAACGAGGACTACTTCGAGGCTTCGGTTGAACTTGTCGATGAGGACATGGGTTCGAAGACGGAGATGGAAGCGCTCGCGCGTTCAGCGGTCTCTCAGTTCGAAAACTACGTCAAGCTGAACAAGAAAATCAGCCCTGAAGTTCTGGGCACCATCGCGCAGATCGAAGACTATTCGAAGCTCGCAGACACGATTGCCTCTCACTTGGCCATCAAGATTTCCGACAAGCAGGACGTCTTGGAGACTACGACGATCTCCAAGCGGCTTGAGCGCGTCTACACCTTGATGGAAAGCGAAATCTCGGTGTTGCAGGTCGAAAAGAAGATCCGCTCTCGCGTCAAGCGTCAGATGGAGAAGACGCAGCGCGAGTATTATCTCAATGAGCAGATGAAGGCGATCCAGAAGGAGCTTGGCGATACCGACGATCGCGATGATATCGCCGAGTTCGAGGAAAAGATCGAGCAGGTCAAGCTCAGCAAGGAAGCGCGTGACAAGGCTCTTGCCGAACTCAAGAAGCTGAAGCAGATGAGCCCGATGTCTGCGGAAGCGACAGTTGTGCGCAATTACCTTGACTGGATCCTATCCATTCCGTGGGGTGTCAAGGGCAAGGTCAAGAAGGACCTGACCGAGGCCGAGGAGATTCTCGACAAGGAGCACTACGGTCTGGAGAAGGTCAAAGAGAGAATTGTCGAGTATCTCGCCGTCCAGAACCGCACAAACAAGCTCAAAGGTCCGATCCTGTGCCTCGTTGGGCCGCCTGGTGTCGGCAAGACGTCGCTTGGAAAATCGATCGCCAACGCGACGGGCCGAGAGTTCGTGCGGATGAGCCTTGGCGGTGTGCGCGACGAGGCGGAGATCCGAGGGCACCGGCGCACCTATATCGGTTCGATGCCCGGCAAGGTGATCCAGTCGATGAAGAAGACCAAGCGGGTCAATCCGCTGTTCTTGTTGGATGAGATCGACAAGATGGGTTCTGACTTCCGCGGCGATCCCTCATCGGCGCTGCTGGAGGTGCTGGACCCTGAGCAGAATTCGACGTTCAACGACCATTACCTTGAGGTCGACTACGATCTTTCCAACGTGATGTTCGTGACAACGGCCAACACGCTCAACATTCCCGCGCCGTTGATGGATCGCATGGAGATCATTCGTCTTGCTGGCTATACGGAGAATGAAAAAATTGAGATTGCCAAGCGGCATCTGATCCCTGAGCAGTTGCAGGCGCATGGCCTTGATGAAAAAGAACTGATCATTGAGGATGACGCGTTGCAGCAACTGATACGTGTTTATACGCGTGAAGCCGGCGTGCGGTCGCTGGAGCGTGAGGTTGCCAAACTTGCCCGCAAGGCCGTGAAGGAGATCCTGACGTCATCGAACAAGTCCGTCACGATTACCATCGATAATCTGTCTGATTATCTTGGCGTGGCCAAGTACCGCTATGGCCAGGCAGAGACAGAGGATCAGATAGGGATTGTCACTGGACTTGCCTGGACGGAAGTTGGTGGTGAACTGCTGACGATTGAAGGCATTCGCATGCCTGGCAAGGGCAAGATGTCGGTGACCGGCAACTTGCGTGATGTGATGAAGGAGTCGATCCAAGCTGCAAACGCATATGTGCGTTCGCGTTCGGTCGATTTTGGAATCGCGCCCAATCTGTTCGAGAAGTATGACATTCACGTGCACGTGCCGGAGGGGGCGACGCCCAAGGACGGCCCGTCTGCAGGTATCGCCATGGTCACGGCTATCGTATCGGTTCTGACCCAGATTCCGGTGCGCAAGGATGTCGCGATGACCGGTGAGATTACATTGCGTGGTCGTGTGCTTCCGATTGGCGGTCTCAAGGAGAAGCTGCTTGCAGCGCTTCGGGGTGGCATCACGACGGTTTGTATCCCTGAGGAAAACGTCAAGGATCTCGCCGAGATTCCCGATGAGGTGAAGAATAAACTCGATATCGTACCTGTGTCGCGGCTTGAGGAAGTTTTGAAGGCGGCGTTGGTGCGTGTTCCAGACCCCATCGACTGGGATGAGGAGGCGCAAGCTGTTTCGGTTCCAGCTGACGGTGACGACAAGGATGGCCGCCTGACTGCGCATTGACCGCTGACCGGCGTTCAATCCTAACAAAACGGTACCTTTGCGGATAAACTCTGCAAGGGTACTGTTTTTATTCACTGAAAGTGCAACCCCACTGATCTTATGCCGCGGTTAAACCCCGGAAATTGGCGATTTTCCGCTTGACGCCACCCGGTATTCGGCGCTTCTGTGCAGCCGTTATGGCGTCAGCCATTCCCCGTCGGTTGGGTTTTTGCCAAATGTGGTGTAGGCCCGGACTGGATGGCATCAGTAGCCATGCGGCAGCCGTGAAGCGCAATTGGGTGTTCGGCAACAGTGATGATTGATCATCATGCAGCACTCGCGTCTCGGCCTGTCCACGCAGGCCGCCGACGAATGAAATCACCGTACACAAGGGAGCAATCGAAAATGCGTTGCTCTGTTTGTGTGCTGAAGCAAAGAACCGATGAGAGGACAAATCAATGAGCAAGAAGGATCTGATCGACACCGTTGCCAAGGACCTCGACTTGACCAAGGAACGTGCCGGACAGGTCGTCGATGCCGTGGTCGACGGGATAAAAGGGGCTTTGAAGGACGGCAAGGAAGTGCGTATTCCGGATTTTGGTACCTTCAAGGTGGCTGACAGGAAGGCGCGTGAAGGCCGCAACCCACTCACAGGCAAGACCATGCAGATCCCGGCATCCAAGGCGCCAAAATTCACGGCGGCCAAGGGGCTGAAGGAACTGCTGAACAACTGACGCTAAGGCTTAGGTTGTGGCCTATGCTGGCCATATTGGAACAAAAAGGAAGCGCGCTGGGTTCTACCGGTGCGCTTTTTTTGCGTCAGGCTAGATCGCGTTCACTTTTCACGGAATAGCGAACGCGCTCTATTTTCTTTTAGTTTGAGCATGTTCAGCCGAAGTGTGGAGCGGTTCGGCGTGAAGAACATGCTTCAAGCAAGCAGCTGGATCGTATTCATTGTTTCTGCGAAACATGAACACGGCCTTCGCATCAAGGCATTGGCGCGGTAAAGCCGCCTTGTTCCACCATTCGAGAAAAGAGCCCGCCCGCAGCGGCCAGCTCTCCGAACCGTCCACGTTCCACAATCCGCCCCTGGTCCAGCACCAAAATCTCGTCTGCATCGGCCACAGTCGACAACCGGTGTGCAATAATGAAGGTTGTGCGGTTCTGTCGCAGCGTGTCCAGCGCCCGCTTGATGCGCGCCTCTGTTTCTGCATCCAGAGCGCTGGTTGCTTCGTCGAGGATCAAAATCGGCGCGTCTTTGAGCAAGGCGCGAGCAAGGGCAAGACGCTGGCGTTCGCCACCCGAAAGCGCCGCCCCGCGCTCGCCGATCATCGTCATATACCCGTTAGGCTTACGCATGATGAAGTCGTGCGCTTCCGCCTGGCGCGCTGCTGCTTCGACCTCTGCATCGCTGGCATCTGGCCTGCCGACCCGAATGTTGTCTGCGATTGAGCGGTTGAACAAGCCTGCATCCTGAAACACCACTGCAATATTGGCGCGCAGGGTATGCTGGCTTACATCTGCAATGTCATGCCCGTCGATCTTGATGTTCCCGGCATTTACCCCACGCAAACGTTGAAGAAGAGCCATGGTGGTTGATTTGCCTGATCCGGTCGGTCCGACAAGAGCGATCGTGGCGCCGGGCGTTGCCGTGAATGACAGGCCGTGAACGCCCGCGCCTCCGTCGGGATAGGAATACGAGACATCCTGGTAGGCGATGTCGCCAGCAACGTTTTTGAGTTCCAGTGCGTTGGGTTTATCGGCAATTGCTGGCTTTTCATCGATGAGCTTGAAATAGAGCTCTAGGGCCGGTCCCGCCTGCTGCACACGCACCACGAAAGCTGAGATCTGGTCCAGTTTGCTGATGAGCAGGTTGGCGAATGCGACAAAGCTGACGATTTCACCAACGGTGAGGGTCCCTTGGGTCGCAAGCAGTGCACCGATTCCGAATATGGCAACCATGGCGATGGTTGCTGCCGCGCGCTGTAGGATCGTCAGAATGCCCCACCACGTCAGAACGGGGTATTGAGCGCTCAAAAGATTGCCCATGACGGCTTTCAGCGCCTCGCTTTCCGCCGCCAGTCGCGTATAGCTCTGCACAACCGTGACATTGCCCAGAACGTCAACGACCCGGCCGGTTACGTCGCTTTGAAACTCTTCTACCTTGCGCTGGTCGAACTGCGTGCGCCGTACAACGTAAATATTGAGCAGCAGGTAGATGACAGCCAGGACGACAAGAATGGCGGTCATGCGTACATCGATGCTGAGCGCTGTGGGGATCAAAAGAATGACGCCCGTTATCGCGGTCATTTGCTCGCGCAGCGCCCCCAGCCAAACCCAGAAAAGTTCCAAAGCGCCGCGCAGGATCGTGTTGGTCACGGCGCCTGAGCCTTTTTCGGCATGATACCCGACCGGCAGGGCGATGGCCTGGTCAAAGGCTGCCCCCATCGCCGCCAGCCGGCGGCGGTGGGCGAGGCGGTCGGCATATATCGCGACGACCACACCTGCGAGGATGCCGGCCAATCCAAGAACCGCCCACAAACCTATCAATGAGAAGGCGCTGCCGCCCGTCGCAAGTGCATCAACAACCCAGCCAAACAACACCGGTTCGGCAAGTTGCACGACAGCCAGCGCCATGGATGATAGCGCCAGCAACACGGCAAGACGGCGTTCCGGCACCAACAGGGCTACGGCACGCAAATAAACGCGTAATATCTGCAACGGTAAAGAACCTCACATGGCTACCGGTTTTTT
>JBKEAX010000092.1:0-12783 GCA_047972825.1 Hyphomicrobiaceae bacterium
TCGGCCACCTGACGGTCGAAATCCCTGGACATCAGCCGCTGGCTGAGCAACTTCACGCAGTTCATTTTCGTCTCCACCCTGCTGCGGCGGTGGTACCCGCTCCAGTTCCTCCAGAGTATCCGGCCCAAGTGCTTTGACGCCCTCAGGATCTCGTTGCGTGCTCGGGCTCCGGCCGTGTCCGGCTTCCAGGGCATGGCGTTTCGGCGGGGCGGAATGATCGCTGCTGCTCCGCGCGCCGCGATTCCCGTCACAATTCTGCACAATGGCTGGTATATTGAAAACTACACAGCCTCCATTCCACAGGCGCTGGCGAATGGCGCGTTCATTGGCAGCGCGGGCAAAGGCAAACTGTCACTGGCAACACGCGCCGACTATGCTGACGCGGCAGTTTCGATTCTCACAGGCGAAGGACATGAAGGCAAGACCTACGAGCTTGCCGGTGATGAAGCGGTGACGCTTGCAGACCTTGCGGCCGAACTGTCGCGGGCGACAGGACGCGACATCCCCTACAAGAATCTGCCACAGGATATTTTCGCCGGAATCCTGAAGGAGGCCGGCATCCCCGATGGCTTTGCCGAAGGCCTCGCCGCCTGGGATGTCTGCGCCTCACAGGGCGCCTTGTTCGATGACGCCCGCCAGCTCTCGGCGTTAATTGACCGCCCGACAACAACCTTGGCTCAGGCGGTGCGCGATGCCCTGCCGGCCATGACCCCGGCATAAGTGGCTGATGCGGCAGCGCTGGATTTAAGCTGATGAAACTGGTGCGGCTCTGAATTGCCGGAGCCGCACTACTTCAGTCGATTTGTAGGGCTATGGCGTAGGTGTAGTTCCCGGTTTCGCCGTCTTCGGCCAGCCAAACGCCGCCGATTGCTTCGCTGAAATCGACTAGGCATGGCGTGGTGCGTGGTAGAGCGGCACAGACTCTCTGCTATGCACTTGCGCGCTTCACACACGTAGTCCGCACGATCGTCTTGCCGGCACCATTCCTGGTCTGTCTGTCGGTCGCGCCGACGGTCTCAATGGCCTGGCGGCCACAACGTCCTGTGGGATTCAGAACCTGCCCAGAAAGCGCCCCGCATGGAATGCAACAGGGCGGCACCAACAGCCCCTTTCACGGAAGCGAGTTATAAAAACTCTCAAAATCGTTTGATATGACACTGGTATCAGGGGAAAATTCATCGGACGTATCGTGAAACCAGATCGCAATCTGCGGCTTTCGCCTGTTCAAACGATAATCAAGAATCACAAAATCCCCGCCCAAAAGTGCGGCATTGGGAATGAACTCAAACCCCAACACATCTTCAGATGGTGCAAGGCGTGCATCCAGTTGTGCGGCAACAACGGCAACGTCATAGGCTCCGCCCTCGTCACGTGCCGGATCGCCAACAATCGGCAAGAACCGGTCTTATACAACTTCGCTGAATGGCGTTGTGCAAACCGAGTTGCTGAGATTCGCTCCATTATGCTGGCGAATGAATTCCAGATAGGCGGGCGGGAACGTCTGCTCGAAGCTGGCTTCCAGCCGTTCTATTCTGGCCTGTGATGGCGCGGGCAAAGGAGGGGTGTCGTCGGCGAAGCTTGGCATAACAGAACTCTACAGTGCGCAGTCTCGAAACTAGAAAAAAAGCCGCAAGCGTCTGGCGCTCGCGGCTTTTTGGTTCGTCAGAACCCGACAGCTGATATTGCTGGCAATTATTTCTTGTCAGCAGCCTTCTTATTCGAACCGGTAGGTGGATCGAGCAGCTTGGCGGCATCAGCCTGAGCCTTGCGCTCTTCTTTCAACTTCTCCATGGCCTTGGCCTGCCGCTCGCGGATCTGACCCATCAACTGGGCGCGCGCCTGAGCGTACTTTTCGTTGTCTACCGGAGCCCCGTCAAAAGCCGCAGTGAACCCATCAAGCGGCACCGGGAAACCAACTGGCTTGGCGGCAGCGTTCATCGCCAGGATCATGAGCCCGCCACCCTTCTTCAGCTGGTCGATCAGTCCGGCATCAGCTTCCATTTCAGCAGTACAGCCCGCGGGATGGCAGAGCGAATATTTCAGATTGACCGGCTTGAGCTGCTTTTCGTCGATTTTCTCGTTCTTTGCGGCCTTTGCCCACTGGTCAGGCGTATAGACAGCGGCACGCACACCTGGCGGAATCGCCATACCAAGCGGCACCATGACCATCAGGCTCTTTGACTTCTGGCCTTCCACATCCCGGATCGCGGCCGAGACGAGAACCATGCCGGTATTCCCATCGAGGCGTTCGTGGTGGGTAAGGCAGATTTTCTTCTCATCGACCTCTTTACCGGCATCGTCTTTCTTGAATTTCGCGGTTTCGCAGAGTTTCACCCAGGCGCTCTGCTGCGCCGCAGGCTTGCCAGCCTTATCCTTTGCCGCACCCTTCTTATCCTGCGCCATAGCGGGATTGGCTACCGCGCCAAGGGCAATCAGGGCGGCGGCGGACAGGGCCACCAGTGCGCGCCCGCCAGAAAGTGCGAACATGAAACGGCGACTTTGATGTGCCATGAAATTAAGACCTCTCGTCGACTTGCGAGCCGTTTTTTCCGGCTCTACCCCTCAAAACAGCCTTGCCGGAGCTTGGCAAAGCCAATATTGCCCCAGCAACCTCCACGCCGCAGTAAATCTTGGATTGCGGCAATCCCGTGGCCAAATTTCGCAACTAGGAGAAATCCCCATAGCGATGCCATACCGTCGTGGCAATCACGCCACGGGCGTCGTCCACGATTGCATGCATACGTGTTCATTTCCAACACGGGCTGTACGGATGGGCGGCATTGAAATTTTCACGGCAATGGAGCGGGTTGCGTGCTTGGATTGATAAGGTCGTATGGGCCCAGATCAGGATCAACGTTGGAAACAAACCTTCAACGTGGTCACAACGTGTTGATTTTACGGGAAAGACCGTTGCAGGCGGTCGCAACATTGGCAGGCCTTTGCGCGGCACTCGTGGCAGGGTCGCTCATCAGCGCGTCCCACCTGTCGGCCGAACCCGCTTCGCCGGCCCACGCCGTCGCCATGCACGGGATGCCTCAGGAGCCAGCTGGTTTTACACATTTCACCTATGCCAACCCAAATGCCCCCAAAGGCGGCAGCATCTCGATTGGAATGCCAGGCAGCTTCGACAGCCTAAATCCCTTGATTGTCAGGGGTAATGCGGTGGCTGGCACGCGCGAATATATCTTCGAACCACTGATGGCACGTGGGCTCGATGAGCCTTTCACGCTCTACGGCCTAATCGCGGAAAGCGTGGAAATGGCTGAGGACCGCAGCGAAATCACCTTCAATATCAACCCAGAAGCGAAATTTTCCGACAGCAAACCGATCACCGCAGATGACGTGCTGTTTTCATGGCAATTGTTGCGCGACAAGGGCCGGCCCAATCACCGCTCCTATTACGCCAAAGTCGCCTCTGCTGAGCGGCTCTCTGACCGCAAAGTCCGTTTTGTGTTCGAGGGCATTGACCGCGAAATGCCGCTGATCCTCGGACTAATGCCGGTGCTCCCCAAACATGCCATCGATCCGGAAACGTTCGATCAAACGACACTCAAACCGATGATCGGCTCGGGCCCGTATCGTGTCGCGTCCGTCAATCCCGGTCGGTCTATCGTCTACAAGCGCAATCCGGACTACTGGGGGCGTGACCTCGCCGTCAACAAAGGCCGATTCAATTTCGATGAGGTCCGTTATGACTATTATCGTGACGGCGTTGCAATGTTCGAAGCCTTCAAGAGCGGCAACCTTGAATTTTGGAACGAGGAAGACCCAGCGCGCTGGGCTGGTGGCTACAATATCCCCGCCGTCAAGGATGGCCGCATTGTTCGCGCCAATTTTGACATTGGCCTGCCCGCGGGCATGACCGCTCTGGCTTTCAACGTCCGCCGCGACGTGTTTGCCGACCCTCGCGTCCGTCAGGCGTTGATCGCACTGTTTGATTTCGAATGGGTCAATCGCAACCTCTACAATGGCCTCTACAAGCGCACGGAGAGTTTTTTTGAACGTTCCGAATTGTCATCCCACGGGCGCCCGGCGGATGCGCGCGAGAAAGAGTTGCTGGCACCCTATGCCTCCGAAGTAAAACCGGAGATCATGGCGGGAACGTACAAATTTCCTGTGTCAGATGGCAGCGGACAGGATAGAAAAAACATGCGTGCCGCGTTCGAGCTGATGAAAAGCGCAGGTTACGTTCTTGACGGGCGCAAGCTTGTGAAAAAGGACACGCGCAAGCCGCTATCGTTTGAGGTGCTTGCCACTTCGGTAGCGCAAGAGCGGCTGCTTGGCGGCTTTGCCAAATCACTCTCGCGGCTTGGCATCACCATGCGTGTGCGCGTCGTCGACAGCGCGCAATATCAGCAGCGCTTGAACACCTACGATTACGACATGATCCAGGCAACCTGGCCCTCCTCCCTGTCGCCCGGCAACGAACAGATCTTTCGCTGGGATTCACGCATGGCCAAGCAGGAGGGCACCTATAACTGGGCTGGCGTCGCGAACCCGGCGGTTGACGCCATGATCCGGGCGATGCTGGCTGCCAAGGATCAAGACAGCTTCGTATCAGCCGTTAGAGCCCTCGACCGGGCGCTGCTTTCGGGCGATTATGTCATTCCATTGTTCCACCTGCCGCAGCAGTGGACCGCACACTGGAACCGCTACGATTACCCGAAAAAATCGCCTCTGTTTGGCTACAACATCGACCTGTGGTGGCAAAAGCCCGTGGCCAACAAATAATTGACCTTGTCCAGGACATGAACTCGTCTTTCCCCAACACGCCGCCAGCAGGACAGGCCATGTTTGGATCGCCAGCAGGCTTTTCAGGTGTCTTGCCCCCGCAACGGTTCAACATGGCTGCCTATGTGATTGGGCGCGCTGCTGCCGTCCATCCCGAGAAAACCGCGCTCATCGTCTACGACAATGCCGACGCAAGCCAACCCGCTGAGACGTGGACGTTCTCACAAATCGAGCGTGCGGCCTTGCGCATCGCAAGTGGCTTGCTGGCACGTGGATTGCGGCGAGGCGACAGGGTTCTTATCCGGCTAGAAAACACCAGCACTTATGCATTGGTATTTTTCGGCGCCATTGCCGCCGGTCTGGTGCCGCTGGCCACCTCGGTGCATCTGACGCCGGATGAAGCCAACTTCCTTGCAACCGACAGCAAGGCGCGCGCCGTGGCACTTGCCGACAACCTCGTGAACGAGGCAGCCGCGACCTATGGCGACGGCATCGATATCATAAGTGCGGAAGACATCGCGGTGATGCTGAGCAAACCTGAGACCATTAGCTTTGCCGACACCAACGCGAATGATGCCGCCTATATGGTCTACACATCAGGAACCACGGCTAATCCAAAAGGCGTCGTGCATGCCCAACGCGCAGCATGGGGACGGCGGCCGATGTACCAGGGCTGGTACGGCATAACCCCCGGCGACCGCATGCTCCATGCCGGTGCCTTCAACTGGACGTTTACGCTGGGATCAGGTTTGACGGACCCGTGGGCGAACGGGGCAACCGCCATCATCTACACCGGCGAAAAGTCCCCCGAGATCTGGCCACGTTTGATCCGCAGCACCGGGGCGACCTTGTTTGCGGCGGTGCCAGGTCTCGTCCGCCAGATACTCAAGTACGCAAGCAGGGGAGAACTCGCAGATCTCGGCCGCCTGCGGCATGGGCTGATCGCCGGAGAGACGCCCCCAGCTTCGCTGCTCAGCGATTGGATCCAGGCGACGGGCCGTTCCTTGTATGAGGCGCTCGGCATGAGCGAGATTTCCACCTACGTTTCGACATCGCCAACGACACAGCCCAAACCAGGAACCGTTGGCCGTCCACAACCCGGCCGTGCGGTGGCGATCCTGCCAGAAACGGCGGCTACGGACGCGAAAGATGGCCTGATGCCTCTGCCAACCGGGGAACCTGGGCTCCTTGCCATTCACGCAACCGATCCGGGATTGATGCTGGGGTATTGGCAACGCCCTGATGAAGACGCCTATGTCAGGCGCGGTGATTGGTTCATCGGCGGGGACCTTGCTTCAATGGATGCTGAGGGATACGTCCGGCATCTGGGACGCGCCAACGATATCATGAAGGCGCTGGGATATCGCGTTGCTCCCCAGGAGGTGGAGGCTGTGCTGGCGCGCCATCCCGCCGTTGGCGAGGTTGCCTGCGCTGAACGGCGCGTCAGCGATGCCGTTTCGGTCATTGCCGCCTACATCGTCCCCACCCACCCTGTCCTGCCAGGCGATGAGGCATCCGTGATCGCCTATGCCAGCGAACACCTCGCACCTTATAAGAGGCCCCGTGAAATCGTCTGGGTCGAACGCCTGCCCCGGACGGCTAACGGCAAGGTATTGCGGCGCGCTTTGGCAACGGTACCGCTGCTGCCTGACAGATAACGAAATTCAACGGCGCGAACGAGGCTTGGAGCGACCGGCTCGCAGCAACGCCCTGGCAACCTCAGGCGGCGCAGCTGATGCAGCGCTTTGGACAGACATCTCTGGGTTTTCGCCAAACGCAGGCGTTACCATTCCTGCAGACAGGATGATCTTGGCAGCATCCTCGACGCTCATATTGAGGAAAATCACATCCGTTTTCGGCACAAAACAAATAAAACCTGCTGGAGGCACTACTCCGGTCGGCATGAATACCGTATAGAGTTCCCGCACCCCGCCTGGCGCAACTTCGCTGATCTCGCCGCTTGTCTCACCGGTGACGAAGACGAT
The DNA here is from genome assembly GCA_047972825.1 of Hyphomicrobiaceae bacterium. Taxonomy (GTDB): domain Bacteria; phylum Pseudomonadota; class Alphaproteobacteria; order Rhizobiales; family Hyphomicrobiaceae; genus JAEUMD01. Next base: position 6,717 of record JBKEAX010000092.1, read on the forward strand.
CGACCAAAGCCCTTTTGAAGGAAATTCGATCAGTCCGACCTTTTGAATGGCTTGGCTCTGATCGGTGGCAGTAACCACGCTTTCGAATATCTGCTTCAAGGCTCGGTAGACGTTGCGCACGATCGGCATGCGACCGACCATCAATTCGCCAAAGCTGATAAGTGTGCGGCCCAACAGATTTGCAGCCAGTGCGCCAATCAACGTCAGTACAATAATGCCAAAGGCAAGGCCTACGCCGGGCACGGCAAATGGCAGATACGTATCGGGCAGGTATTGCGCGGGAATGAGTGGCTTGAAGAATGCGTCTGCATAATTGATCGCAAACCAGATGAGGTAGATGGTCAATGTGACCGGTCCGACAATAATCAAGCCGGTCAGGAAATAGTTGCGAAGTCTGGCGCCCAGGTGCCAACCGGGATCAACCCCGTCTTCCGCAAGCCTGCGCAGGCCCGCGCGCAATTCCGCATCACGCCGCTGGCGCGGGGTTCTGGTTTCAGATTTATCTTGGCTTGAAGACTTCTGGGGCATGCTCCGTCCGACGGACTGTGCTCTGTCGCCTGCGCGCTTGGATGGGCTCACCCCAACTGCTGACCACGTGGCACTGACGTTCCCTGATCAGGCCGCGATCAGGGTCTTCGTCGGCTTGCCCGAAGCAGCGTTGGCGCACGCTAATGTTGCACGCCGCAAAAGGGCGTTGAAGCAAAAGCGTATCACACTTTCGCTGCAGTGCGAGAGGAATGCAACACCTCTGATCCCGGTCCCAGGCGGTTTATCCAACCTCAACCTGCCTTCCCAGGGTCCGGGCCCTGAGGTCTGGACCTTACGAAGTGGGACCATCGAGCGGGATCTCGTCGACCGTTGTCGTCTCGTCTGTGACACTGCCGAAATACAAAAAAGCCATGCCGCCGCGAGTGACCGGGGAGGCCTGGACGACGTCTTCAACGGCATTGTACATGGCGCGCGCATCTGCACCGTACAGATAGATGCTGCCAACACTGCCGTCGTCTGCGATTTCATGGCCATCGAGTTCACCGAGATTGTCGGCCGTCAATAGTCCGTCAAGTTGATCGGCAAGTGTCACCAGTGGCGTTGGATCAACCGCGCTGCCGGTCGAGAACCGAGCAGCGTAATCGTCAAAGCGAATGATGAGCGCCTGTGTCATGGCATTGTGTTCCTGATTGTGTTCCTGGTCGCATGTGTTTTGGGTGAGGCATCGCTCGGCATGGTGATTGGTATCAATGGCGGCTTAGAATTCGATAGTGACGCACGCGATGGTTGTTCCTGGTTCAAGCGATGTTGGCTTTACAGGTCAGGGCCCGATGGGCTGATAATGGCTCAGCGTTCGCGGGTCAATTCGTGATGAATTGCCCTTAGTTCCACCTTCGGATCGGCAAAGCGCTCATAGTCCATATGGCTTCGCGCATACCAATAGCGCGCATTGCCCGCATCGCCCTCCATCTTGTGCAGAACCGCATGGATCCAATTGGCGGTCGGATCGCTTTCATGGCACTGCACGATGTCGTGGGCATCATTCCAGTTGCCAGCCGACGCCGCATCCAGCGCCTTCATCAATTGCGCCCGGAGCGCTTCATGAGCTGCCATTTTTCCCATCCTTTTGCCCGCAGTTCGCAGGCTGGACACGCCCCGCAACCCAGCCCCCAGGGGTGGCGCTTTGAGCGCTCGCCAAGGTAGCAGGTATGCGTTGCCTCAATGATAAGTGAGATAAAGTCTTCGCCGCCGAGTTGTTCCGCCATTTCCCATGTGCCGGCCTTATCGACATACATCAGCGGCGTGATGATTTCGAAGGGCTTGGCCATGCCCAATGACAAGGCCACAGCAAGTGTTTGCAACGTATCGTTGCGGCAATCAGGATATCCCGAATAATCGGTCTCACACATGCCGCCAACCAGCGTTGTGATACCCCTCCGATAGCCCAGCGCGGCCGCATACGTGAAAAACAACAGGTTGCGTCCTGGAACGAATGTATTGGGAAGACCGCTTTCGGCAATCTCTATGGCGACGGAACGTGTGAGGCTCGTTTCCGAGATGCGGCCGAGCGTTGGCAGGTCGAGTTGATGATCTGCACCCAGCTTAGCTGCCCAATTCGGGAAGGTGTCCTTCAACTGCTCCAGGAGCCCAAGGCGCGTCTTCAATTCGATATCGTGACGCTGGCCATATGCGAATGCCACCGTCTCCACTCGCTCATAGGTGGTAAGGGCCTTCGCAAGGCAGACGGTGGAATCCTGTCCTCCAGAAAAAAGCACAAGGGCGGACGATGCAGGCATGGCGGCTCCAGTTTGGGTTCGGGATCGTTCAAGCACCGATGACATTGCCGGAATGATTCGCTAGACTTTCAGCTAGCGGCATATTGAGTGAACCGAACCATCACCCCGCGCGCAGCGAACGTTCGGCAACAACGCGAATTGGCCGCGAGAGGCACTGCCATGTCAACATCTCATGACACTTCAGCATCGGCTCCTGATCCTTTCAACTTGCAACGCTTCATAACGGCTCAAGAAGGTGTTTTCGAGCGGGCTTGCACAGAACTGGAGGCGGGCCGCAAGGACAGCCACTGGATGTGGTTCATCTTCCCGCAGATGAAAGGGCTGGGTCATAGTCTCATTTCCCAGCAATTCAGCATTGGTTCACTTGCAGAGGCCAAAGCCTATCTGGCAGATCCCGTGCTCGGCCCTCGGCTGGCCAAAACAACTGCCCTGGCTATTTCGCATGCCGATCTGCCGTTGCGCGTCCTGTTTGGCGAACCCGACGATCTTAAATTTCGCTCATCAATGACCCTGTTTGCAGCAGCTGCTGGCAAAGACAGCATGTATGCCACGGCAATAGAGGAAATGTGCGGCGGCGAACCCGACCACATAACCCTTCATCTGATCGACCAGCAGCGTTGACACACAATACCCGGCCGCCACTGCTGGCAAATTGCTTTTACCGTTTGGACCCTAGTGGGTAGGCGTTGCACCCTACTTTCGGGGCTTTGCGGCACGCGAAAACGGGATTAAAACGCCTCCCAGCAACATAACACGCTGGCCAAGGCACTTTCCGATATGCACTCATTCGGAACCCTCCGATCACATCGGTGCACTGCATTTCGCCGCGCTCACCCTTGATGCAACATCGCTTTCCGGCAAACGAAGGATGACCAAATGACCGCCATCATCGATATTCTAGGCCGCGAGATTCTCGACAGCCGCGGCAATCCAACGGTTGAGGTCGACGTTGTCCTGGAGGATGGCGCATTCGGGCGGGCAGCAGTGCCATCTGGTGCCTCTACCGGCGCGCACGAAGCGGTGGAGCTTCGCGACGGCGACAAGAACCGTTATCTGGGCAAGGGGGTCATCCAGGCGGTGGAAGCCGTCAATGGCGAAATCTTCGACGCTCTGGCCGGAATGGATGCCGAGGACCAACGCGGCATCGATTCCACCATGATCAGGCTGGACGGCACCAAGAACAAGGGCCGGCTCGGTGCCAACGCCATCCTCGGGGTTTCGCTTGCCGTTGCCAAGGCCGCCGCGGCTGCCACAGGGTTGCAGCTCTACCGCTACATCGGTGGCACTTCGGCGCACGTTATGCCCGTGCCGATGATGAATATCATCAACGGCGGAGCACACGCTGATAATCCGATAGACATCCAGGAATTAATGATCATGCCGATCGGGGCTGCCAGTTCGGCGGATTCAATTCGCATGGGAGCTGAGATTTTTCATCAGCTCAAGAAGAACCTGTCGGAAGCCGGCCACAACACAGGCATTGGCGACGAAGGCGGTTTCGCGCCTGCATTGAAGAGCGCTGATGAGGCGCTTGCCTTCATCATGCGATCAATCTCAGATGCCGGCTATCAGCCCGGTGATGACATCGTCCTCGCACTTGATTGCGCATCCACTGAGTTCTTCAAGGATGGCAAATATAATCTGGAAGGCGAAGGCAAAGTGCTCGATAGCGCAGGCATGGCAGACTACCTCGCCAAACTCGTCAGCAGCTATCCAATCATTTCCATCGAGGACGGTATGGCCGAAGACGACTGGGATGGCTGGAAGGCGCTGACGGATCTGATCGGCGGGAAGTGCCAGCTTGTCGGCGACGACCTGTTCGTCACCAATACCGAGCGCTTGAGCCAGGGCATTGAAAAGGGTATCGCCAATTCAATTCTCGTCAAAGTAAACCAGATCGGTACACTTTCTGAAACACTTGATGCCGTCAACATGGCGCAGCGTGCTGGCTACACCGCGGTCATGTCCCACCGTTCAGGCGAGACGGAAGATTCCACCATTGCTGATCTTGCCGTCGCGACCAACTGCGGACAGATCAAGACGGGATCGCTTTCGCGTTCAGACCGGCTTGCAAAATACAACCAGTTGATCCGGATCGAGGGGGAACTGGAAGATACCGCGCGTTATGCAGGCCGCTCGATCCTGCGAAAAGGTGGCGTAGGCGCCTGAACGGTGCGGTTGCCGTATTACCCTGCGGCTGTTCCCAAAGTGCGATAGGTTTTCAATCCTGCGTCGAGCACCACGGTAGACGGTGCCCGGCGCATTTTTTTGCTCCACGCATTTTCTTGGATCAAGGCTTGGCATGCTTTCAATTGCAGCCACATGACGGCAACGCCGGCATGCGAGCACTTTGTGACGGCCCAATGAATGGCGCCTAAACACGTAAATCAGAACATGTTCAGCCCAGCACCATTAGGTTCCTTGTCGAATTGGAAGCGCCTGTTCCCAAGTCCCCGGAGAACCTGGGGACGGGACTCCAGGCCAAGCGGAAGGAATCGCAAGATGATCGAGTTGCTGCGTTCAGGCGCCATTGTCGTGATGGCCACTATCGTCATCGGCGCTGGCGTGTTCGTAATGTTTTACGGCTGAACCTGATCCAACACTTTTTCTTGGTTCAAGTGTGGATCAAGTCTGAACCCTTGGTTCGCCGCCGATTGGCGAAGATTGATCTTCGCCGACCATTGCGCGATTGGTGAAATCTGCCCCACCACGCTCATCAAAGCACCTTGGCCTTATCGTCCGTAAGCAACCATCTATGACATGCCAATATTATGTTGCTTGCGGAGCATTCGGAGCTTGGTTTTATTATTTTTTTCAATGCTCTAAACGATTTTTCTGAATGAACTGAAACTGAACAAAACATTCAAAAATAATTCAGCGGACCTGGAATAATGTGGAGATGATACGGCCGACTAACATGCTACTTAAACCCGGAGGAAAAATACTATGTCCACCAATTCCGCAATACTCGCCCCCCGCAACCTTTATTCACTTTTTGCCATTCCCCTTCTCGCACTTGCCATGCTGTTCGCTCCGGTAAGCTCTGCCAAAGCCCAAGGTTACTCGGCTGGGTACGCACACGGTATGCAAATTGGGCGCAAGCACGGCTATCAGGATGGCTACAAGAACGCCTACAAAAAATCCTATGTCCGCGAATTGCTGCGTGGCGGAAATTACGGATACGCAAAACGTAATGCGGCTCCAAGATATTCAGCCGAATATATCCGTGGCTATAAGGACGGTTACGAAGTCGGTTATCAGAAAGGCTACAAGGCCGGTCGCCGCGATGGCCGTCGCGATGGCCGCGATGATGCACGCGACTGGAAGGGCAACCTTCGCGACAAAATGCGCCGGTGCATGGAACGCGGTGGATATGGGTGCTGATCGCACAACATGAATTGACGCCCGATTGCAACCCGCTTGCCATACGTCACGGCCGCCCTTGAAACACCAAGGGCGGCCGTATTCTCTTTGCAATCTAGCACCAGATATCTGGTGCATTCAGCAATTGCAGGTCTGATTAAACGTCGCAAAAGGGCTGCTGGGTTTTCCTTGCCCCAAGAGTGCCGAGGTCAATGCCTTGACAAGAAGACCGCGTGATAGCGCCCGTCCTCGTCAAGGTCGAACATCTCACCAACTTTGGGATGGCGTATCGGCGTGCCGGTTTTGTCGGGTAGCAGGTTTTGTTCCGACACATAGGCGATATATTCCGTGTCGTCGTTCTCAGCCAGCAGATGGTAAAACGGCTGATCCTTCTCTGGACGTATTTCTTCAGGGATCGA
>JBKEAX010000100.1:0-7324 GCA_047972825.1 Hyphomicrobiaceae bacterium
GTGTGCGTCGCTTAAAACGACTCCCGAGGAGACCTGCCATGGCTGCTAGCACTGCCGCCGTTCTACGTGAAGCCGATGCCGCCGCTGCAGAAGCTGCGCGCGATGCGCGCGCCGAAGTGCTGGAGCGTGAAAGTGTCAACAGCGAGCCCAAAAAGCAGAATTCCGAGCGCAAGAAAAAGCGCATTGCCAAGGCTTCGCAAGCGAGCGATGGCTGGCATAAGTTCGTTGTCGATGTGTGGATCACGAATTTCAACTCGGTTGAGTTTGGCATCTACAAGCATTCGCGCAACCGGGCGAAGTCTCGACAGTTCACCAAGGACATGGATGTGTTTGCCGAAATCGTGGAGAACGGCAAGCGCACGGGGCTTTTGTCCTATCGTGAAGATCTTTGGAAGGAGAAGGAGGGAACCGACAAGCGCCTAGTTGTCAAACTGTTCTCCGACACACTCAACTGGCGTGCAACGATGGATCTGATGCTGGCGCGGTCGCTTGCGCAGACCTTTGGTGCGCGCGGTTTGCCGGTGACAACGTACTCGGTCAATACGGCCAACGATGACTATGTTGTTTATGTCGAGCGCTCGGCGAACAAGTGGCCGCTTTTGCCGGAATATTTTTCGTTCTTTCTGATCGACAAGGATGGCAATCCGGATTTCTACATTTTGCGCCGGGACGTCATCAACATTGGCGGAGACTACACGCTCTATAACCAGAAGAATGAAATTGTTGGGCACCTGGACGGCCGCATCCTTACGATTGGTGGATATTGGACCGGCTATGTCAAAGAGGATCTTGCCGACCGGAGGCTGCTGAACGTGATGAAAATGATTGCCGGTATGATCCTGTTCAACGGTTCGTGCCGCCGGCACATCAAGTCGCTTTATCGTGATATTCGCGACGGGCGTGTGGAGGCGACAATTGAACGACAGGAGAACGATCTCTATATGAACCCGCGCCGGATACGGTGAGGAGATCAGTAGTGTAACCCACGGGCTGTTTCAGTCTGTGGATGAGATGCCCTGAAGAAGGCCGACTAGATGGTTTCCAGATCTTTTGGAATTCACGAAAATGATCTGGTTCCTTGTTGAATTTTGTTTTTCACGGCTCTGCCGCTGCACACGGCAACTAAACATGTTTTAGTTGGGGAGCGGTGCTTTTATCTGCATAAAATTTGGGCTTTGCACCTTTTGTTGGCGCTTGAATTTTGTGCATTCTATACGCTGCTCCGTTGTCGGTATTGAATAAAATTCAAGTATTTTCGTGGCTTGCCAGGTTTATTGTTTTTGGCACGGTCCTTGATCAATGCGCTTCCAGCTTTGGCAGTTCGCTCAAATGAAAAGCGGCTGCCCAATTTAACGTCACGGTTGACGGCTTGATGGGAGCGTTCATGGCTGAGCTGCAGAATGGCACGAATGTCTTTTTCTTATTGATGGGCGCGATCCTGGTATTCGCGATGCACGGCGGGTTCGCTTTTCTTGAAGTGGGCACGGTCCGACATAAGAACCAGGTCAATGCACTTGTGAAAATCCTGGTCGATTTCGCAGTGTCAACAACGGCCTACTTTTTCATCGGCTATTGGATCGCGTACGGCGTGACATTTTTTGTCAGTGCAAACGGGCTTTCAGGTGGTGCCGACGGTTTTGCGGCGAACGGCTTCAGTCTCGTGAAGTTCTTCTTCTTGTGTACGTTTGCGGCGGCGATTCCTGCGATTGTGTCAGGTGGAATTGCTGAGCGGGCGCGCTTTAACGCGCAAATGCTGGCAACGGCGTTGCTGGTGGGTATTGCCTATCCTTTGATCGAGGGAACGGTCTGGAATTCCAACTTCGGTTTGCAGGATGGGCTCTTCAAGAACATGCTCGGCGGCACCTTCCACGATTTTGCAGGATCTATCGTGGTGCATGCCTTCGGTGGTTGGGTGGCGCTGGGTGCGGTTTGGCGCCTTGGCGCGCGCGTCGGGCGTTATGACAAAGGTGGTGTGATGGGCATTCCGCCGTCGTCGATCCCATGGCTTGCGATGGGTTCGTGGATGCTCTGTGTGGGCTGGTTCGGGTTCAATGTGATGAGCTCGCAGAGTGTGACGGGCGTTTCTGGGCTCGTTGCAATGAACTCACTGATGGCAATGGTAGGCGGTATCCTGGCAGCGTTGATTGCAGGAAAGAATGACCCTGGCTTCGTGCACAACGGGGCGCTTGCCGGGTTGGTGGCTGTGTGCGCTGGATCCGACATCATGCACCCAATTGGTGCGTTCATTACGGGCGGGGTCGCTGGTGTGATATTCGTACAGTTCTTCCAGCTTGCCACCATCAAGTGGAAAATCGACGACGTGCTGGGTGTGTGGCCGCTGCATGGTTTGTGCGGGCTTTGGGGTGGTATAGCTGCTGGCGTTTTTGGGCTTACTGCGCTAGGCGGAATGGGTGGTGTTTCATTCGTATCTCAGTTCGTGGGCAGCCTGATGGGCGCAGGCTTCGGGCTTGTTGCAGGCGCGATCATCTATGGCCTTGTCGATGTGGTGCTGGGCTTCAGGATGTCGGACGAGGACCAGCGTCGTGGTGCGGATGTCGCGATTCACAAAATCTCCGCCAACCCTGAAGAGGATGTTCGGCTTGGCCGAATTTGAGATGTGAACTAACTGAAGCAGCTATGCTGGCAAAGAAAAAACCGCTCCGGAACCAGTTGGTTTCGGGGCGGTTGGCATGGGTGAAACAGGTGAATAAAAACACAGCCGCGATCGTCGCTACTTATTCTTGCAAGCAAAGCTGATCTTGATCCATGGCGTATTGAGCTGGCAGTTGCCGTTGCCGGTGCGCTTCAGAAAATTCTTAAGCTGCATACCGCTGAGGTCCGGCGCCTTTTGGTGTGGGGCATCGTCGGGACTTATGTCGCTGTCGTAACCGCCGTTTTCATTGACCGTGGGTGAGTCCGTTTCGTTATCGGTAGCATCTTGTTCAGATGGATCTTCATTTAACGGCTCCGGTGCCGGGCTGGATTGGGGTGGAGTTGTAGTCGGTGCTGGTGCGTTGGTGTCAGCACTTGTTGCCGCAACGGATGTAGTTGGGGCCGGTTCTGTTGTCAGTGCCGCGGTGGTTGTGGCTGGCTGATCGCACCGGGTTAGTTCAGCGGGCGCGCGCGTCCAGGTGCGGCTTTCACCGAATAGTTTAATGCCAGCGTAGCCGGTGACGCGCAGACGATTGTCGCCCAAGGGTTGCAAGGCAAGGTCAAACCGGCGTCCGTGTTCGGGGCTGAAGATCCAACCACGGTCCCATGTGTTGCTACTGACCTTGCGGACATCGCCGAGGATCTTTTTGCCGCAACCATTGCGATCTTCTGCGGCTTTCACCCAGACGACCTTGCCGCAAAGATTGTTACCGCATTGTGAAATCTCGATCGCGCCGCGGCCCGATTCGTCAAGCCAGATACCGAGTGGTGTTCCGGCTGCTGCTGCGGGTGTTGCGCGGGTGGCGATTAGCAGAACTGTAGAAGCGATGGTGATGGCAATTACTGCCGAGTTAGAGGCAGACGTGTTGTCGGACATTGCGAGAACTCCTTCGTCTCCATACTGGGATGAGGGGTTGTTGCATTCTGGCTTCGGCAGCGCTGTTCCGGTGGGAACATGTTGAGATGGAGGCCTATGCACCGGGAGGTCTCGACGTTTGGTGTTCGAAGCAGATACATCTGTTGCTGGTTTCGCTGGTTGATTGGCGGCAGGGGGAATGGCGATGAAAGACTCGATTGACGGGCTTGCTGCAATGACGTCGGGTGCAGTCCTGTCACCCTTCTCGCGATTGCGTGCACTGCTTGCGGATGTTCCTGCCGGCCATGAACGGCCAATAGACCTGACGCTTGGCGAGCCGCGTGAGATGATGCCGGACTTCGTCGCCGCGAAAATTGCTGAGTCAGAGGCATTATTCGCGAAGTACCCACCGATTAAAGGTAGCGAAGCCCTGCGTGGTGCGATCTCCAATTGGCTTGGCCAGCGTTACGGGCTTGCAGGATCGGGTGCTGTTGATCCGGCGCGAGAGGTGCTGCCGAGCAATGGTTCTCGCGAGGGGCTGTATTTTGCCGCCATGCCGGCGGTCGGGCGCAAACCTGCTGTTGAACGGCCGGCAATTCTCATCTGCAACCCCTATTATCAAGCCTATTACGGTGCGGCGCTGGCGACGGGTGCGGAGCCGGTGTTTCTCAATGCTACGACTGAAACTGGACATCTGCCTGATCTCGATGAGATCGCAGGTGACGAGGCGCTTTTGAGGCGGACGGCGGCCTTCTACCTTTGCTCACCGGCAAATCCGCAAGGTGCTGTTGCAACGCGTGAGTATGTGGCGCGCGCTTTGGCGCTGGCGCGGGCTTACGACTTCATGCTGTTTTTCGATGAATGCTATTCGGAACTTTATAACGACAATGATGTCCGTCCGGTGGGCGGGCTGGAGGTTGCCGCAGCCACGCCAGAGCGTTTCTCCAACATTGTTGTCTTCAACTCTTTGTCAAAGCGTTCCAACCTGCCGGGGCTTAGATCCGGGTTTTGTGCTGGCGATGGCGCATTTCTGGATGCGCTTTCCGAAATTCGAAACCTCGTTGGGCCGACCATGCCGGGGCCGATACAACACGTTTCTGCTGCGGTCTGGGCAGATGAACGGCATGTTGCCCATAACCGCTTGGCATATCAGAAAAAATTCGATGTTGCGGATGAAGTGCTCGGGAACCACTTTGGGTACTGGCGCCCGGCTGGAGGCTTCTTCCTTTGGCTCGATATGAGCCAAATTGGTGGTGGAATAGACGCGACGGTAACCATATGGAAACGCGCGGGTGTCAGGGTGATACCGGGTGCCTACCTGGCGCAGGCCGGACGTGATGGCACCAACCCTGGCGCGGACTACGTGCGCGTGGCGTTGGTGGCTGATCCGGAGACAATCAGGGAGGCGCTCGATCGTATCGTTTCGATTCCAGCGTAAGAAGTTGCTGTTCCCATGTCGTATGAGTCGTCTCACTATCCGTCTTCCGCCGCGCTACCACCGCTGGAGCGCCGGCTCATGGCTGCCGTCGGGCGTTTTGCGGGGAGTTTGCTGCTGCTCGTCATCGCCGCACTGTGGCTCAGTGTGATGACCTGGTCTGTGACCGACCCCAGTTTGACGAATGCGACCAGTGAATCGACGCGCAATCTCATGGGGCCGCTTGGCGCCATTGTTTCTGATCTCTTCCTTCAGACATTGGGTGCGGCTACGCTCGTTATCCTCGTTGTGCCGCTGTTCTGGGGGCTTGCGATGTTGCGCGAGACAAAGGGAGGAATGGCGACTGATGGCCCCTTGACGAAGTCGCAATTCGTTCTGTTTCCGATTGCCGCACTACTCCTGGCCGGAGCGCTGTCTGCACTTCCGGCAACGGCGAACTGGCCACTTCATCATGGCTTTGGCGGCATTGTTGGCGATTCTGTTTTCGGCGTGGCGGAGCGGACTTTCGGGTTCGTCAATGCTGCGCGCGGAGGGTTTGCGGCAGGACTGGTGCTGGCGCTCATGGGCTTTCTTGCTCTAGGCCGAGCAACAGGAGTTCCTTTATCCCAAATCGTTGCGGCATTTGGCCGGGGCGGTGCACCGTTGCGCAGCAAGACCCCGCAGACAACCGAAACTGTTGGCGAACGCGAGCAGCCATTCGCGGATATGGGCGGTCGTATCGAACCTCGCTTCGTGGAAAGGACCAACGACACGGGTTTCAATTCAGTAATTGCAGGCCAAACGGATGGCGCGGCTTCGGGCTTTGTTCCATTGCGTGCGCACGTTGCCAGGGCGGTGACGACGGCGCGTGATGTGGCTCAACGTGGTGTGGCGGCGGCAAATCATCATGCCGTACGGTTGGGGGCTTCCCTGTCGCAGTCGGCCACACGGCGTTCGTCGGTGCAGGGTGAACCGTGGCCGTCCAGGCATGATCAGGCACAGACCTTCGACACTTATGAGACGCGTGGTTCGGCAGATGCTTCCAACGATACGCGGTATTTTGCCGAGCATGATTTTTATTCCACTGAGGACGAAGAGAGCCGGAAGATGGCAGAGCGCTTTGCGCCGCCAGGTGCTGTTCGTCAAGCTCCAGAGCAGAATACGAAGAGAGTTGCGCCACGCCGGCCGCAGGCTGCTCCGCAGCACATGTTCGTTGATGCTCCGATGCAATCAAGACCGCAGCGCGGGTGGCATGGCGGTGACCAAGTGGCAACACCGCGCCGGACTGATGATGCGGGCGCACAAGCGCATGATGCGCCTAATCCGTCAGCGGGGGCGCCACAGCACAACGCTGCGCCGGTTGAGCCGCTGCCAGCAAATGTATCTGATGGGCCGGTCAGCCAGCCCAAGTCAATGAAGCGTAATGCATTGTTTGGCGGTCTTTCGTTTCGTGGTCAGGGACAAAATGGCCCAAAACGTCCGCCGCTGAATCTGTTGAAGAAAGCCGAGGCAAATTCAAGCGGGCCGGAGCTTACGCAAACGGTGTTGCGCGGAAATGCACGTCTGCTTGAGGATGTACTCGGGGACTTCGGTGTGAAGGGCGAGGTTCGTGATATCCGGCCGGGGCCGGTCGTTACGCTTTACGAGTTTGAGCCAGCGCGCGGTGTGAAGTCTTCACGTGTGATTGGTCTCGCCGAGGACATCGCGCGTTCAATGAGCGCTACGTCAGCGCGCGTTGCCGTGGTGCCAGGCCGCAATGCGATCGGCATCGAGTTGCCGAACGTGCAACGCGATCCGGTCCTGCTGCGTGATGTGCTGGATTCGAAGGCTTACAAGACAGCGGATAGTGCCGCTTTGCCGATCGCGCTTGGTAAGGCCATTGGCGGTGAACCGATCGTGGCTGATCTTACGCGCATGCCGCATCTTCTGGTGGCTGGGACGACGGGTTCGGGCAAGTCGGTAGGTGTCAACGCGATGATCGTATCGTTGCTCTATCGGGTCAATCCAGAGGATTGCCGCTTCCTGATGATCGACCCCAAGATGTTGGAGTTATCGGTTTATAACGGGATACCGCATCTGCTGACGCCGGTAGTGACGGATCCGCATAAAGCGGTTTCCGCACTGAACTGGGTCGTTGGTGAAATGGAAGAGCGCTACAAGCGCATGTCGAAGTTGTCGGTCCGCAATATCGATGTCTTCAACAATCGCGTGCGCAATGCCAAGAAACGTGGAGAGATGATCTCGCGGACTGTTCAAACGGGATTTGACCGGCGCACGGGTGAAGCGGTCTACGAACAAGAACAGATGGAACTGGAGACGATGCCTTACATCGTCGTCGTGATCGATGAATTCGCTGATCTGATGTTGGTGGCAGGAAAAGAAGTCGAGGCTTCCGTTCAGCG
>JBKEAX010000112.1:0-2417 GCA_047972825.1 Hyphomicrobiaceae bacterium
ACCGCGCGCGTCATGACATCGGCCACCTTTGTCTGCATGATCTCGTCGTAATGCGGAACCATCTTGGTGGGCGCGAACGCAAATGCCTTCAAGAAATCGAACTTTGTCACCAGCCCGACAAGCTGGCCCTCGCTGACCACTGGAAAAGCATTGTAGTCATGCTCGTCAAACAGCTTTTCCAACTCATCCAGCGATAGATCGGGTGCAATGACCTGCGGTTCACGCGTCATCGCCTCACTGACCTTCATCTCCAGGAAACCATACATGCTCATGGCGTCTCCTTAAATTCCGTAGACTATCGTTCGCCGTCCAGGTGTGCGATCTCGCGTGCGGAAAAATCATCGGGATCAGGGGGCTGACCCAAATCTCAATCCTGATACGCGGCCGGATGGGAACGTGTGACAAGTATCAGATGGTATCATGTGTCATTATTTTAAGACGTGCGGCAGCCGTAACAACCCCTGACAGCACATCAATAGCGAAGGACCGGTGCCAGCCCCGAGGCATCGCTTGCAAGAGCCTCGGGCAGTAGCGTGGGCGCGTCTTCAAACGCAATTTCATTTGCGGCCAGAATGTCGAGAACTTCATCCTGGAGCAGGCCTAGCGCTGCTTCCATGCGACGGCGATAGTCCCACCGAGGCCGCCGTGAGGCTGCAACCTTGCCCACTTGCGATGAAACCAGCTTGATTCGCCCGGCGTGGAACGCCCCGCCGAGCGGTGCGCAGACCGGCTTGTCGCCGTACCACGAGACCTCGACCACTGTGGCCTCATCGCCAGCCGCCCCAAGCGCGGTTGTCAGGCCAGCCCCGGTTGCACTTGTATGGAATACAACGTCAGAGCCGCTTGGTGCCGTCTCAGGTGTCGCGAAATCAGCCCCCAACTGGGTCGCCAGTTCATGGCGTTCGCTGGCAACATCGACAATGGTGACCTCCACACCAGGAAGGCGCGCTGCCAGCCGTGCGATAAGAAGGCCGACGATGCCGGCCCCCACGACGACAATGCGGTCCCCCGGACCACTGCCTGCATCCCAGTGGGCGTTGAGCGCCGTCTCCATGTTTGCGGCCAATGTTGCGCGTTTTGCGGGCACCGCTTCGGGGAGCGGCGCAAGCATGCCAACAGGCGCCACGAACCTGTCTTGGTGCGGGTGCAGACAAAAGACGGTGCGGCCCATGAGCGCTTCTGGCCCCTCTTCCACAACCCCTGTCGCGCAATAGCCGTATTTCACGGGGAAAGGGAACCTGCCCTCTTGCAGGGGGGCCTGCATGCGTTGCCATTCGCTTTTCGGCACGTGGCCATTGAGGATGAGGCGTTCCGTCCCGCGACTGACGCCGGAAAAAAGGGTACGAACGCGCGCCTCACCCGGCCCGGGAGGCGGCAGCGGAGCGGTTTTAAGCTCCACCACGCCCGGTTGGGCGTACCAAAGCGAGCGGGCGACGTGCATCTTGCCGGTGGATCGGCGTGTCGTCATGCTGAACACCTCTGAAAAGGGGAATGAGATCCGCCGGTTCGGTTCAGGATAAGACTATCCATGAGCAATACGGTTAACACAACGACCATGCCGCATCCCGTTTCCAGCGGTGAGACCTTTACGTCACCAACCGGCTTGCAGGCAAATGCCATGCTCGCCCGGCGCCGCCGTATCGTCATCGCGCTCAACGTCATTACCTATTTCGGCATGGCGGCGCTGGCCTGGAAGTTGGCGGCCTGGAATGGCTGGACGCTCATCGATGGCGTAATGTTCATTTGTTTCTTGCTGGGCACGCCCTGGGCGGTGCTCGGCTTCTGGAATGCTCTCATTGGTCTTTGGCTTTTGCACGGCGCCAAGAACCCGTTGGCCAAGGTCGCGCCCTACGGTGCCGCGAGTACCACCAACGCGCCGCTCGTTATCAAAACGGCCATCCTGCTCACCTTGCGCAACGAGGATTCAACGCGCGCGTTGAAGCGCCTTGCTACAGTGAAATCTTCGATCGACCAGACCGGCGAGGGCGGCGCATTCAGCTATTTTATTCTGAGCGACACAACAGACCCGGCCTCCGCAGCAGCCGAAGAGGCAGGTGTTGCGCGCTGGCGCGAGGAAACCGGCGCCGGCGACCGTATAATTTATCGCCGCCGCGCGCAGAACACAGGCTTTAAGGCCGGCAATGTGCGTGACTTCTGTGAGCGCTGGGGGCAGGACTTCGAACTGATGTTGCCGCTCGATGCCGACAGCCTCATGTCCGGTGAGGTGGTCGTCAAGATGGTGCGCATGATGCAGGCGCATCCCAAGCTTGGCATTCTGCAATCCCTCGTTGTCGGTATGCCATCGACGTCAGCATTTGCACGCATTTTTCAGTTCGGCATGCGCCACGGCATGCGCTCCTATACCATGGGGCAGGCCTGGTGGACGGCGGATTGCGGACCGTTCTGGGGGCATAATG
>JBKEAX010000314.1:0-7835 GCA_047972825.1 Hyphomicrobiaceae bacterium
GCGTCGTTGTCTTCGGTCTGTTCAAAATCAATAAACTCTGAAGAAACATTCCCCTCAAACTGCGTATTAGTTTCCGGCCTTGTGGCAGCAGCAGCGGCCCCTGATTCAGCAGGGATCAGCAGTGCAGTTGTTTCAGTCTCCGCAAGCTCTTTACCGAAGCTCTCTTCCATCTGGAATGCTTCATCTGCCCCCGTCATAAGTCTGCCAGGAAGCGTAGCCTCGGTAACAGGTAGCGTGAAGGTGGCTGTCTCACGCCGCAAGATGACGCCGATGCGAGGCTCGCCTTTGGCACCATGTGGTCCATCACGAGAAACGACCACGGGTTGTTCAGCGGTTGCAGGAACTTCCGTAGTTGGAATAACACCTGTGTCAGACACAGCACCAGGCTCATCAGCACTGTTGGGCTGAGATGCAACTCTTTCAGCACCAGCTGCGGCCATGTTACCGTTGGGCTCTGCCCGGTCCTGCGTTTCGCCTGGAATTGAGAATGGTACGATTTCACCCACCGGCGTCTCAGCAGCATCCATGGATGAAGCCACATTCGAGGGACCTGTTTGGTTTGTGGCCGCCGCACGCCGCCTTGGCCGGTCAAGGATACCCTCCTCGCCCCTGAGCGTTGGCAGCGTTGCACGATAACGTTCCTGCGCAATTTCGCGGTTGGCGCGGGCTGCATAGGGGCCGAACTCGGCCACGGTTGCTGTATGCGCAACGCTCTTGTTGTCCTCGCTCACGGCAGCAGTTGCAGCAGCACGGGCCCTGGCACGGCGTGCAAACAAGCCGCTCGCGTTTTGAACTATCGGGTCCGACACAGAGCGTGTTGACGCAATGCTCAATGAGGCGTCCGGCGTTGGTGTCACGGGATCGGGAGTCGTAGGCTGAGCGTCTGCCGCACTGGCGTCCCTCTCGGAATGGGCTGGCTGCGTCATATCGTTGGCTGGTGACAGTGTGGCAGAAAAAGCGGGTTCATGCGTGTGGAACAACTGTTGCTCCAGCCGCCGCTTTTTCTTTTCGGCTTCCACACGCCGCGCTGCCCCCATAACCGCGCCAAGAATGATTTCAGACCAGGCACCGTCTCTGAAACGGTAGACGCGGAAGGCTTCCGCATGGGCAAACTTGCTGCCCTGCCGCTGCAACTTCTTCTTGATTGCGCGGGTCGTCAGCAGTGGTGAGTAGACACGCGAGAAGATCTTTTCCTTCTCGAAGCTCGTAAAGAGGTTCGACAAAAGGTGCGCTTCCAGCCGCAAATCCTCCAAGTCGTCGGCTGGCGTGCGTGATGGATTTGCCGCGTCCTGCTTATAAGGCGCATCAAGTGGAACAGCGACGTAATAGGCACCATGAAAATCAAAAACGACGTGGCGGAAAACCTCGAAGTTCTGCCGGATTTCGTCGTCACGGTGAATTTCGTTGAAGCGCGAAAGGATCTGAATGATCGGCCCGCGCTCTGCCGCACGCATCTTGGGCACTAGGCCATGCAGCCGGTTCATGGGCCGGCTCATCGATACCAGCAGCAGACAAAGGTCAACGAAAACCGCAATGGCCAACGGAATATAGTCGCGCTTGGAAAGCCCGGCGGTCGCATCCTGAGAAAGGGCCTGTGCAACAGCCGGAGATGCCTCCACGGATTGCACGGCTTTCTTTTGCAACTCGCGCAGTTCGTCAGGTGAGGGTGGCAACTTGAACGACAAAAGGCCATAGAATGTCGCAGTCAAGCGGCGGAAGGCTTCAATCGTCGCTTCCGATCCTTCTACCGCAGCAATCTCTGGCTTTTGCAGGTCAGGCAACTGGTCGATTGCACGGACGACGCCCTTGAGTGCTTGCTGCAACTGTGGGTCCGGGCAGGCAAAAGTTCGGCCGCGTCCATCAGGAAACGCGGTCTTCTCGGCGCGCGCGGCAAGATCGGAGCGCAGCTGCTTGAGTTGCGGATCGGTGCGGAAGGCATTGAAGCCCGTCACTGTGATTTCCAGCTTGCGTTCCAGCGCATGCATGAATTCGTTGCGCGTCCCCGTTGCCGCATCAAAGGTGGATTTGTCGCTGGTCGTTACCTTGGCGAGGTCTCCGTCCAATGCGGAGAGTTCGTTCTTCACGCCACCAACGCGCGTTCGCACGAAGTCAGCGGCAAAAGCGAAGCGCTGGGCATCCGCATCGCGCAGCTTGCGGCGCGGGCCATCGCCAGGTCCACTGTTTGGACATGACCCACCTTTGTCGCGCTCCAGTTCAGCCTTCTGTGAAGACATGACCTTGAGTTGGTCAAGCGTAACGGACAATTGCTCCATGCGGGTGGAGGCGGCATGCAGCGATGTCTGGACTTGCGTTACCGCGGATTCCGCTGAACGTGAGGATTCAGACCTGCTCTCCAGAACCTTCCAATAAAAGCCGAATCCAAAACCCACCGATATAAGTGTCAGGAACATGTAGCCACCGACATAGGCAAGCTTCGTCGCCGTCGGAATTGGCGCGAACATCTGGTCCAGAAGCCAGATGATCATGGTCATCAACATCGCCACTGAAAAACCGATCACGGCTTTATGCACCAGTGGCAGGTCGCCCATGTTGGATTGGATGAGTTCCAGCATGCCGATGTAGGTCGCAACCCACGAGAGCGACCCTAGGCCAAACACAAGAACAAGTTTTTTCCAATCGCGCTGATGCGGTGTCTCGTCCGGCCAGTCGCCATCGCTGCCCGAAAAATCGAAATCACTGAGCCGGGTTCCGGCCTTGCGTGTGCGAGATGCGTCTTTTGACAACGCCATTGCGGGACGACCTGTTTCTGCTGCGCGGTCGCTTGATTTTGTTGCACGGGGGAGAATGTATCCACCGCATGTTCTAAGCGTAACGCGAAGCTCTAAACGTTAACTACCGACCGATCTGCCCCCGGTCCTCTAAGATCCAATTAAAGAGGTAATGCCGTTTCTTGACACCAGTGGGGCGTGCTTGTGGCCCAACCTGGGCTGACACGAATGATCAGTGGATGAAATGAACGGCGTCACCGAATGCCATTGCACGCGAGCGTTACGAAAATGCATGTCGCGCAAAAGTGTGCAACGGTTTTGCGATCACGGCATGCATAAGAACAAAGACTTAAATCATGTGGCGAACCTCATAATTCGCCACATGATTTAAGAGGTATCCATCGCGGCTGGCTTTGTGAAATGCCTGAGTCTATTGAAATTTAGTGATTGGCGAGCGCGCGCTGAACAAGACCTCCCGGCGAGTGATGTCTGGCCGAGTTTTGCCTAGCTGTTGCAAGTGAGCCGTTTGAAACACCGGCGTTACCCGTTCGCGAAGTTGTAACATTCCGGGGCCGGGACCGGGGCTGTGGCAGAAGGCGTGGCTGTGCGTGATGCGCTGAATACAATTCCAGATCCTTCAAAAGCACCTCAACCAGCGGCACGACGTCTGCGCCATGCAACTTGCGCGCAAACGGCTCGCGTACCGACCCCGTTCCAATGAGCACGACATAAGAATACGCAGCACCATTATTGAACTGAAGACCACCAGTCACCCATGCATCAATGCTTGCGTCTGGATCTTCGGTAACCTGTGTTCCAGTCTTCGCAAAATGCAGCCTCACGCTGGCTTTTCGTCGCGCACACCAATGCGAAAGAGATTTCAAAGTGCCATGCGACGTCTTGTAGGCCGAATAGCAAAGCGGCGCAGAAAGCAGTTCGCCGATCAGCCCGTTTGCGCCACGTACAATCGCCTCTCGTGAACGCAACTGATGTGGCAGAAAAGCGGAAATCTTGTCGGGCAGTTCGCGTGCGGTCTGGTCATAACTTTTGATAAGTGTTGGCTCGCGCACCTGCTGACTGCGTCGACCGAGAAGATCAGCCAGGATGACTGAAGACATCTGATGCACGCGGCGCGGTGCACCGGAAATCTGCCCAAGCACCACCGCGGTAGAGGGCGGCGTTCCTTCGCCGTTTGGTCCGGCCGGAGGCATTGTGAAGCCGAATTGGTCGATCAGTGCCTTGACTCGGTCCTGTCCGGCCCGGGCGGTACGATGGCCTACCGGATTGTTGAGGGAACAGGCAAACGCAACGATCGCTTTTCGCCCATGCCTTTTGCCACCGCCATGGCGGCACGTTTCCAGTCCCGCTGCGGGTGCATCCGTATCGAGAAAGAGTGAATTGGGCGTGTCCTTGAGTTGGTTGGCAATTGCAATGGCAGCCAGCATCTTGCCTGTTGACGCAATCATGCGCGGCTCGCGAGCACTGTCGTAAAAACCCGTGACCGCATCACGTGCCGAAATTGATCCGAAATAGGCTGCCGTTTCGCCGGTCTCGAAATACCGGACAATCTCTCCATTGTGGTCGGCTGCCACAAGAATAATGTTGGGCATTTGGCCAGAGATTCCAGCCTTGATCGGGTCAAGCGTGTAGCCAGGTGTCAGTTTGGCCGAAAGCTTCGCGTCAAGTGTGGCAAGCGCCGTTTCCACCTTGTTATGAAATGCCAGGTTCTCAGCCGCGTCGAACGTTGTCGTCACGCCGCGCACATAATCGCGCCAGGCAAAACCGTAACGCTGCTTCATCTCTTCGCGAAGCCCGAACCGCGCGGCTGGCATCAGCACATTGGCCCGGATCGTCGGGTTGGCCTGGGCGCGACGCGCATACTGAGGCGCGTAAACGTCCAGCGCGTGCTGAAGCCGCGGCTTGACGTGCGGGTCTGGCGGCCCGCCTGCCAGTTTCACAAGCTCGAACAACACCTGCTTTTGCTGTTCGGCATCGTCCAGCAACTTTTCCGCACAAGTCCGCGCGCGCACCTCCGCGATATACCGCCAACGGTCAAGGCGAACAGCATTGAGACGCTCCGATCCCTCAAGCAGTATGATTGGCTTGTTGATTGCCGATGCGAGCACGAACTGCTCGGCGATCGAAAGATCCTTGGCTTCTTTGCCAAACACGATGCGGCTCGTCACCTCCACGCCATGTAACGGCGAACCTCCCGTGCGCTGGGCCAACCATAGATGATTGGCCGCCCAAGCCTTCAATGGCTCATCATCGCCGCCTTCGGTCAGCGTTTGATAGATCACTGGCGCCAGCCACCATTCAGAAAACTTGCGTCTTAGCTTCTCGAAGGTTCCTTCGTCGCTGCGAGGTGGCGTTTTGTATATGACGCGGGAAAGCTGCATCGGCAGCGTCGAACCGCCCACGCCGAAGCTTGGCCGCCGGAGCGCGAGCGAGCGCTTGAACGTTGAATAAGGTATTTTCAGAACGCCAATGAGGTCGATCCCGAACGGATTCAAAACACCGCCGATGTGGCGGTCTTCGTGATAGACAACGCACTTCCAGAAACCGTCCGGCACATTGCGCACGGGAATTGATTTGTGATCCGGGTTGGCCGTATAGCCGCCCACGCCAATGGCAGCGTCTGTGTAGTTGACGTCGCGTTGACTATCGAGGCGCGGATCAAACGTTCCCACGAAGCTGCCATGCCGATCATAGATGGCCGTGGCAAGCCAGCGCTCGGCGTCATAGCGCAGTTTGTCAGCCATGTATGTGCTGCCCGCGTACCCACGTAAGGGGGCGACGACGTAAACCAGTAGCACTGCGAAAATGACGTAGAGTATGGCAGCGGTCGCAACGTGGCGCAGTGGCCCAAGCCGGGGATTGAACGCAACCCAGTCCGTAACGAACCTGACCGCACGCACGGGTAGCGTGACGATGATTTCAATAAGTCGCGTGATGAGCCGAAATAGTGCGAGCATGGCAACGCCGAACCGGACGCAGAAACTGTGTGCAGAACGCAAGCATGCGTCAGCCACCGAGAATGCAACGCGCGACACGATCGACTGTGCACACGCGAAACGCGACAATTGATTGGATAAGGACTAGCGCTCGTTTATGGCGCGCCATGGACCCGAACATGGCAATACCACGCTCATTTCGGCGTGCGCATGCAACCCGAGCACGTTTAGCTGAAGTGTAGAGCGGTTCAGCGTGAAGAACGTGCTCCAGACGAAAGAGCCATGTTCAGCTGAAGTGTGCAGCGGTTCGGCGTGAAGAACATGCCCAAGTTAAAAGAAAATAGAACGCGACTCCGTGAAAAGTGAACGCGATCTATCGTGCGGAGCTCTATTGGTCCAGAATTCCAAATTCGCTGAATGGTATGAAACGGACGAGATCACCCGCGGCGATGTGCGTGACGTCCTCGCCAATGTCGATTAGCCCTTGCGCCGCTCGCAGTCCTGAAATCAATCCCGAGCCATCGCGTGCAAACTTGCAAACGACCATCGCGCCGTCACGCATTTCAATCCAACCGCGCAGGAACTCTCGACGTCCCATCTTGCGTTTGGGCATGTCGAATGCAGCGGGAAGCATGAACCGCCGCGGCTCTGGCCAGGCGCCGCCACCAAGTCGCCGCAGTGTCGGATAGACGTACATCAGGAAACACACGAATACCGCGACCGGGTTTCCTGGCAGCCCGATCATTACCGTATCACCGATCTGGCCGAACATCACCGGCCGCCCCGGCTTCACCGCAAGCTGCCACATATGCAGCTTGCCCAGTTTGTCGAGAACGGTAAGCATGTGGTCTTCGTCACCGCGGCTGGCACCGCCCGACGTCAATATGACATCGAAACTTGTCACGGCCTGCATCAGCCGCTGCTCGATTTCACTGGCATCGTCCGGCCACACGCCCAGATCCTTGACGTCAACGCCGGCCGAACGTGACAGGGCCATCAGCATTGGTGCATTGGCGTCGAACACTTCTCCAGGACCAAGCGGCCGGCTTCCAGGCCGGATCACTTCATCACCCGTTGAAACGATAGCCACCTTCAACTGGTCGTGGCAGAGGACATCAGTCAGCCCGATCGATGCAAGTGCAGCGGCATCCTGTGGGCGAAGCAAAGACCCTTTCTCAAACAACTTGGTGCCTGCTGTGACATCCTCACCTGCTTTGCGCACAGTCGCCCCGGCTTTGAGGCCCGGTGGTATCGTCACGAATCCGCCTGCCGCACCGTCACCCTCGACACTGCCGCCTTCCAGTGTGCAGTCTTCCTGCATGGCAACCGTATCAAAACCCTCAGGCATCATGGCGCCGGTGAAAATGCGCACGGCGGTATCAGACGCTGGTGCGGTTTGCAGTGGCCGACCCGCCGCAGCACGGGCTGCTATAGCAAAGCGCGTGCCTTGGGCCTGATCGTAGTGCGCGGCAGCAACGGCATACCCATCAACAGCGGAGTTGGTGTGCGCGGGAACTGGACGCTCAGCCACTGCGGGCGCGGCCAATACGCGCCCCGTAGCATCTGCAACGGATACACGCGACGTTGCAGTAACGGTGCTTATGCGCGACTTTAAAAGTGCGATGGCATCGTCGTGGCGCATCCGGTCCTTGTCGTGAAGAAAACAGTCGTCGAGGAGTTTTTTCGCCATGGGTCCGCTGTGTAAATCGGGAATCATCAAGCTCGCCGGGATGCTAGAGCATGTTCAGCCGAAGTGTACGCGGTTCAGCGTGAAGAACAGGCTCCAAATGAAAGAAAATAGATCGTATTCGCGATTCTGTGAAACGTGAACGTGATCCAACGCTTCACCGCTACCCGCATATAAAAATGTCGGGCGGATTCTGAACTCACGGCAGAAATTGAAAAAACGACGGAAATTTAAAAAAGAAATATCGACGCGCAGAGCAGGTGTTGCGCGTTCCGCGTGCAACAGCAAACCAACAAACCGGTTGTAATCCGGTTAATCAGCACAACTGCTAGGGGCAACTCACTGCCCTACATCGCATTCATTATGACGAATAGGCCTACACCCACTGCCGGACCCAGCAAAGTGGCAAGCACCATCATCACGAAAGACTTCCCGACCATAACACGAACCCCGCATACGCGACTC
>JBKEAX010000325.1:0-10840 GCA_047972825.1 Hyphomicrobiaceae bacterium
GCTTACGCAGACTTTTGAACGTTGATGCTGAAAGTTCATCAGTTGTTTAAATAAATAAAGTTGCAATTTGCAAATCTTGCACCGTCACATACCATCAGATCGCTAGCATCAACATGCCCGCGGCGCGCAAACGTAGTTCAACATCCAGCCATCGTCCACGACCTGTCTAAACCGAGCGGGCTGCACTGGTACGACACATGACGATCGCCGCCTACCAGGGCAAACGATTTGCAGCAATCGGGAGGGACCATGTCGGAAAACGTCGCGCTCATAACGGGCGTGACCGGGCAGGACGGAGCATATCTGGCGCGACTGCTGCTCGAAAAGGGCTACATCGTACATGGCGTGAAGCGGCGCTCTTCATCATTCAACACGGCACGCGTTGATGATCTGTTTTTGGATCCGCATGAACATGAAACGCGGTTCTACCTTCACTATGGCGACCTCACGGACAGCACCAACCTGATACGTTTGATTCAGGAGCATCAACCCACCGAAATCTACAATCTTGCTGCGCAAAGCCACGTTCAGGTCAGTTTCGAAACACCAGAATATACAGCCAATGCGGACGCAACCGGAACGTTGCGCCTGCTCGAAGCCATCCGCATTCTCGGAATGAAAGATCGCGTCAAGTTCTATCAGGCTTCGACGTCAGAACTTTTCGGCAAGGTCCGTGAAGTTCCGCAAAACGAGAATACGCCGTTCTATCCCAGATCACCCTATGCTGCGGCCAAGCTTTACGGCTACTGGATCACGGTGAACTACCGTGAAGCCTACGGTATGCACGCCTCCAACGGCATACTGTTCAATCACGAAAGCCCCATCCGCGGCGAGACATTCGTGACGCGCAAAATCACTCGCGCCGTTGCCATGATGGAACTGGGCCTGCAGAAGTACCTTTACCTGGGCAACCTGGACGCACGCCGCGACTGGGGGCATGCCAAGGATTACGTCGAAGGTATGTGGCGGATCCTGCAACAGCCCGAACCCGATGATTACGTTCTGGCAACCGGCGAGATGCATTCCGTGCGGGAGTTTGTGGAACTTTCATTCGCACATGTCGGTCGCGAGATCGCTTGGCGTGGCGAAGGCATCGATGAGGTCGGCTATGATGTGCGCACTCAACAAACGTTGGTGCAGATCGACCCCACATATTTCCGACCCACAGAGGTGGAACAATTGCTGGGCGATGCTCGGAAGGCAAACGAGAAACTGGGCTGGCGCCATACAACGACGTTCAAACAACTCGTCGTCGAAATGATGAATTCAGACCTTGAGCTGATCAAGCATGAAGCAGCCACCAAAGCGGGTAAGAGCTGATGGCTGAACAGCATTGTTTGGGCAAACGCTATTCATTGCAGAATAAGCGTGTTTGGGTCGCCGGCCACAAAGGGATGGTGGGAAGTGCACTCGTCCGCCGTCTCAATTCAGAAGACTGCGAAATCGTAAACAGCGATCGCTCAAAGGTCGATTTGCGCCAACCCGGCGATGTTGAAAACTGGGTCGCTGCCTGCAAGCCAGATGCGGTTTTCATTGCTGCTGCCAGGGTTGGCGGTATCGCTGCAAACTCCACGTACCCAGTCGATTTTCTTGACGACAATCTGATGATTGCTGCCAATACCATTCGTTCGAGCTGGCGCAACGGCGTTGAAAAGCTCGTCTTCCTCGGCTCGTCATGCATTTATCCCAAACACGCACCACAACCGATCAAGGAAAATGCGTTACTGACCGGACCACTGGAACCCACCAACGAATGGTACGCCGTTGCCAAGATCGCAGGGATCAAACTCTGCCAAGCCTACCGCAGCCAATATGGATGCGATTTCCTATCCGCCATGCCAACGAACCTTTACGGACCTGGCGATAATTTCGATCTCAATACCAGTCATGTTCTTCCAGCGCTGATCCGCAAGGCACATGAAGCGAAATTGTCAGGCGCGAAAGAGTTGGTCGTGTGGGGTAGCGGAACGCCAAGGCGAGAGTTTCTGCATGCCGATGACTGCGCAGACGCCCTCGTCAAGATCATGCAGGACTATTCTGCGGACGAACACATCAATGTAGGTTCGGGAAAGGATCTCACTATCTTGGAACTTGCCGAAACAGTGGCACGCATTATCGGCTTCGAGGGCAAGATCGTGCTCGACACGAGCAAGCCTGACGGAACTCCAAGAAAGTTGATGGACGGCAGCCGGCTCGCGGCACTTGGCTGGCGCCCGCAGATAAGCCTTGAAGAAGGTATTGGACGAACCTACCGCCAATTCATTGACGATGTATCGAAGTGAAGCCTGTCGTTGAGCGTAACCTCGGCGGATCACTGACCCAAACCTGATAGTCAAATGTCCATATTGGCTGAACATGCTCTCTTTGGCTTGGAGCATGTTTTTCACACGTCATCCGTGAAGAACTCGCCCGATGCTCTAATCGCGCGGTTTTCCTTTGGCCATGATGCGGCGTTCAATATTATCCATACGTTCCTCGACGATGGCATTGCAGCGCTCAAGGCTTTCCACCCATTCGTTAATAGTGGCCGGTTCCTTGAACAATATGTCATTACGCGCATCGACATCATCCACATCGACAAACCGACACGCCGAAATTCGCCTTCGTTCCTTCTTGTCGTCGGACATTATTCAAAAGCTCCGGAGTACAGGGGATTGCAGAAATCACATTGAAATGAGCGACAGAAAACACATCGTTTTATTGCCGCGCATACGGGCACCCTACACAATAGCTTTGAGATTGCTTTCATAAGGTGGCGAGTAGTCCATGATCTTTAGGGACCGAACAGCTAAGCTCCGGCCAGCGCTTTGGACAGGAACGCGGAATATTTCTTGTCTGACCCCAGAATGTGATTGCGAAGCCAATTGACCAGGAACTGCAAAACCTCTGCCCCGATTTCTGCGTCCCCCGCCTGCCAGCGCTTCTCCAAGTCCACCACCTGCTTCAACAAACCTCTGTGCTGCGCCTTGTGCAGTTCCGTCTCTGGATAGTCGAACCGGTCAAACAGCTCTTCTTCATAGGCAAAGTGCGTATCGGTATAGTCTCGCAGCGTCGTGAAAATTTCCTGCATCATGTCGCGACTGCTGTTGTACTCAACCGCCATGGCAAGAAGGTTGATGGCTCGGATCAGAATCTTGTGCTGCTTGTCGATGAGATCGATGCCAACACTGAACTCATCACTCCACTCAAGCATCGTCACGGAAACACCCTCCTCGTTCGCAAGCCAACAAAATTGGCACGACCAGCAACAGGCCGTGCCGTGTGCAATATCACATTAGCATTATTGTACAGCGATTTACGGCGAGGTCTTTATCTTGCGTAACTGTTCGAGCCGCATTGTTGCATCGAAGTTACCCACGCGCGACGCCGCCTCATAAAGTTGCAGCGCTCGGGCTTCATCAGGCGCGACGCCCGATGGATTGTAAAGTCGCGCTAGAAATTCCGGATCATAGGTCTTCGCGAGTTCGACTGTGGCAATTGCGCTGCCCTGTGATACTGCATTAGCCAGGACACGACGGGCAAAAACAATGTCGCCCTTGCCGATCAAAGCATTTGCCGTTTCCAACAGCTGTTCCGGCGTTGCCGCGTATTGCCCGCGTTGAGCAATCGGTGGAGAACCAAAACCGGACAGTTGTGTTGAAGAGAAATTGCCAACGGTGAGCTGTCCACTCATGAACAATAGCGAAAATGCAGCAACAATGCCGGCAAGCATGCCAAACGGAATGCCCACCTTCAACAGCTGGTCTGACGCCATGCGCCGTGATCCTGCACCGGATCTGACAAGGGCATGGTTTGGGCTTTGCGCGTTATTAAGTGTGTTGATGTCCTGGCGAAGCGCGTGAAGCATCGCCTGTAGCTCGCGCTCCTTTTGCGATGCCGACCATGCAACCTGCTCACCCTTCATGGCCTCGACGTCGCGGTGAAGCTCGGCCAGCATGGCCTGCAACTGATTTTCAGGAGGTGGTGGCGGAGCTTGAATGTGTGAGGCCTGCTCCGCCTTGAGCGCCTGAATGTCGGCACGCAGCTCGCCTAACAGAGCATAGAGGGTCTCATCAGATGCGGTCCGTCCCGATAGCCCCTCCCTGCGTTTTTCAGCACGCTTGGCGGTCGCCTCGATCATATCCAACTGGGCGAAGGCGCTTGAATGTTGCGGTGAGCTATCGTCTCGCAAAGGCATACGACATTAGACAGCGAGCAGCCATCTCTCCAACTAGAAGTCAGTTCATCTCCGAACCACATTCCATGAACAGACCGAACTCCTGGGTCGCCCATACGAATGGGTTGAATTGCATGCGTCACCCTCACCCCAAGCAACCTAACATGCTTCCGTTGCGTTGCAATTTGACAGCTGTCAAGGAAACAACAAGAATCGACGTGTGCGGATCGTTGCGATTCAGCGTCAGGTTCAATGCGTCATGTTTGGATAAAAACGAGCACAACGACGCCAGACTGCATGGGCCTTATTCTTGCTCTTTCCCATATTGCTGAATTCGGTCACAAAGACGGCCAATCGTCTGCCTCCGGTGTTCCTCCAGGCTCACGGCGAGCACATTGATGATGGCTTTGATTTCATGCGCGCGTCCCTGCACATCCCGAGATCCAATGATGGCATGGAAGTAGCCTCCTGCGGCATCATCAAGGCGCGAAAACAACCGCGCAATCAGACGCTGGTCTCCAATCAGATCAAGCCGCGTAACAGCAAGGATTCCATTGCGCCGAAAGCGTGGAGCTTGCTCCAGCCAGCGGCGGCGTTCGCTTTCTTTCCAGGCTTGCGTCGCGGTGGTGCACCAGACTGGTATGTGTGGGGTCAACCGTCCCAGGATATGTTCGGCTTCCTCAGCGCCAGCCCCACCAGGCG
Source organism: Hyphomicrobiaceae bacterium (assembly GCA_047972825.1). GTDB lineage: Bacteria > Pseudomonadota > Alphaproteobacteria > Rhizobiales > Hyphomicrobiaceae > JAEUMD01. The sequence goes on from JBKEAX010000325.1 coordinate 4,859, forward strand.
TATCGAGCAGATCGAACGCCTCAAGCGAAGGGTCGGGTAGTAAAACTTCGAGATACTTGATCGCGTGGTGTTGTATATCCGCGGCATTCGCGGCCGGGATACGCAAGCCCGCATCTGTAATAGCAGTAACGCAAATCGTGGAACCGTACCGAAGCAGGATCGGCCGCCGCGTATTGGACATCACGCTGGTGGGAAGTGCCGCGTCTTGCAAAAGACCATTGGCCAACGTGGTTTTTCCTGCATTGCTTTCGCCCAGCAAAACAACACAGGGCCGGCGTGCGCTCAATGCCCGCAACCGGGCAATTGCACGTTTGGCCTCACCGCGCATGTTGCTGTCCACAATGGGCGACGCATCGCCGTTGTCACGATCTACATGGTCGTCGCGATCAATATCAGTCATGTCCGAATTCGGCATGTCGATGAAACGAGTTCCACCTCGTAAAATCAGAGCTCCGGCGCGATACCAGTGCCATATAGCGGATTCAAATCAAATGGGAGCCTGAACAGCCGTTATTTGTCAACTGAACCAACCGTCGATGACGCGCTTTGCGCCAGCAAGCCGGCCTAAGGCGTCTGCTGCCATTGCCGCGTGGCGCTCCAGGGCCGCGATTGCCGCCTCATGCTGTTGTGTCAATTCCGCAGCCTGCTCTGCGGCCATGTCTCCACGGCGCGCTTCCAGATAGCTGCCCAAGGACTCGTGCCGGCGTTCGAGTGCCTGGACGATGTTTTGGCAAACAGCTGCCGACCATCGGGTCGTCGTAGCGATATACTGGGAAAGCGCCTCTTGTTGCGACTCCAGCAAGCTATCTACAATTGGCTGGAATTCATCCTTCACAAGCTGCTCGACAGCATTCCCCCTCTCACGCGGCGTTGGTTGCGACTGCCACAGCCGCTGCCACCACGACGCATCCAGCTCAAGCGCCAGCGGACGGGCTAGAGACGACGGACTTGGCGGAGCAACGACTCCGCCGGCAAGAGGTTGCGGTGGCACGCTCGCGCCCGGCATCAGAATTTCGATGACATGATTGAGGTTTTTCGCAACGCTTGCCGATTGCTGAAGCAAAGCTGCCTCGATAAAGCGAAATCCGTTTTGAAACTCTTGTTCAAGAGCGCGCCTCAGGGCGTTGACATCACATGTCCACGTCTTGCCGGCACGCCGCACCTTCAAGGTCGCAATAAGCGAAACCCTTTCGTAGTCTGCGTGTGCATTGACAATTTCAATCAGTTTCTTGCGCTGCGTATCGAGATTTTCCTGCAGCATTTGTTCGAGTTTTTCAGCCAGGTCAGATGGCACCTTGCCAAAGACATCGCGGGTCCCAGCCAGCGAATCTTGCTCCCCTTGCAGCCGAACCAATTCTTCATGGTCTTCGTCCAAGTTCTCCTGTCGTGTTGGAGTCGATTGGCGCAACGCTGCAAGTTCATGGTGCACCGTTGCCTCACTCGCCTGTGCCATCTCACTGTAGCAACGCGCAATCTGCCGAATGACATACGCGCTGTGGGTCGTCGTAAGCAGGTCATCGAGCACCGTCTGCATTTCCCTCATTCCCGATCGTGCCATTTTCACGGCTGACACGTTATGGGGCTTGCGCGAAAACGTATTGTGTTCGTTGTCTCCTTGCTCAACTCCGCCACCACGAGAAGAACCGCCTGCCTGCTCGATTGCGGTAGCGCGCGCCAGACGCGCGCTGCCCGCAACGATTGGAATTTCAAAACCCGGAAATTCAATCGCAAGGCGCTTATGAACGTAAGCTACAATGTCACTCACGTCCCTTTCCACATCGCCAAGTTCGTCGATTCTATTGATGAAGACGATAATCCTATCCTTGTGCAAGCCACGCAGGATACGTAGCAGCGAAACATCACCTTCCGAGAGCGGCTGATGCGCTGATAGAACCACGATATAGGCGTCCGCCTGGTCCAGTGATCGGCGTGTTATTTCATCACGTATGAGGAATGGGTCATTTGTGCCGGGGGTATCAATCAAGGTAACGGGAAAATCGAACGGTCCATCGGCAAGATACAAGTCAGCCGACTTGGTGATTTCTGAATAGAGCCCGGTGTCATCCTCTGGTACGGGATCTGCCGCACAAACGTATTTGAGCAGCACCTCCTGGTCCACGTCGCCATATGCATGAGCACGACCCAGCAGCTGTTCATAGGCCTCGCCCAGCCGCGCTTTCGCCTGCGTGATGACCGTCGACACATTCTGGCGTAGCAGCGCCGGTTCAAACCCGAGTACGAGACGCTGCGTCAAATCCCTGATCGGCCCGCTACCCGCAGCCAGGTTTTGCCATTCCTCTTGTGTGAAAAAGTGGAATATCGCCGCGTCACCAGACGGTGCAGTCTGGTTGAAATGCAGTTGGGTGATTGCAGAAGTCGACGGATTGAGATCGGTTGGAAGAAACCCCGAACGATCCATAAGCGCATTGATGAAGCAGCTCTTCCCGGCCTTGATTTGGCCAACGACAGCAATTTTGCACACCTGCTCATTAAGCAGCTGCTGCATTTCACGTACCAGTTCAACGCCTGCCGGTTCCAGGACTTGTTCCAGCACCTGGCCAATGCCCATGAGATCCTGACGGGCTTGCTGCAGGGAGGAGCCAATTCCATGACCCTGCACCTGCTCGGCTTGGACCGCCGGCGGTGTCGCGTTGCTTCTGGCGGAGCTGATTTCAGTCACGAATGCGCTCGATCAACCGGAAATGGGTCCAGTACCCATGCAATAGATTCCACAGCGAATGGATACCACAAGTTCGGCTCACAGATAGCTGTTTGGCACCCCCCAATTGCCCTGAAAAACTGCCCTTTGTGAAATCGGGCCTGCTGAATTACGAACGCCATTGATGTGGACCACACTCATTGCTTCAGTCACTGGCCCTTGACGTCAAAATGGTTCGCCTTCGGCCAACCAGGTCTCCGCTTGCTTCGCGCAGCTCAACGATAATCTGACCGTTTTCAGGAGGATTGGCACCGCGAATCAACCGTGCGTTGGATAGCTTTTCACCATCGATCATCCAAATTCCCTGGGTGATGTCAGTTCCTCCGACAATGCGAGCGTCCTGCTCCAGTCCGGCAACAATTACGCGATATTTATCCGCCGAACTGGAAGCAAGCTGAAACGGAACCGGGCGGGGTCCGCCAGCCGGCGCAATCCAATGAGACGGCACGGAAAGCGGGAATTTCGCATCCTGTTCTGAACTTTCGCTATCATGTTCGACAGAAGCCGGGCCATTCACCCCACGGCCCACAACCGCCACATCCGACGGTGCAGCAGATGGTTTATCTGGGGTTTCAGGTTTGGCGTCAGGTGGTGGCGGCGCAACCGCCACAGCCGTTTGCGTTGATGCAGTTTCCCGGTCTCTCATTCCTGGTGCTGCGGCATCCCTAGGCTCGTTTTTTTCCGAACGCACGGTTTCCGGCGTTGCAACCTCCGGCACACGCGCTCCAATCGGATCATCTGAATTGACGTTGCTAGCCGTATGCTCAGTTGCGGGCGCCTGCAAACCTGCAGCAGAGGTTCCTTCGCGACCACCATCGGTGGACTGCCCGAGCACATCAACCGTCGCAACCGGCTCACGCCCGCTCAATGACGAAGATGTCTGATCTGACTTGTCCAGTTGGCTGGAAGATTGCGCGCTCAGAACTGGAACAGCAATCTGCCCGGCACCGTTTGCTTCGGCGCCCACCGTCATATCACGGCCAGGCTCTACGCCTTTCGGTTGTGTGATCGGCAATTCAGATGAGGCTGGAAGTGCATTCAAAACATCCGGGTCTACCAAAGCCGGCCGAGGGACAATCAGTCCTGCATCGCTGACGACAACCGGCTGCGAGAGTTGTGCAGGCACCAAAAAACGTTGCGCCAGGAACAAGGTCGCTGCCATCGAAACAAGTGCTGAAGCGCCCACCGCCAAGACCACGGCACCCAGACCAACTGTGGCCTTTTCTTCAACTGGCTGCGCCCTGGGCGCCAGCGATTGTCCCAGCGCAGCGACAGCCGCTAATTCCTTATCCAGGTCCCTGTAGTGTTGTTGCACTGGAACTTGCGGATCGGAGCGCACGGCGATTTCGCGGCTGCCCGTTGCTGATGTAGGCCACTGCCCTATCGACGAAACCTCAGACCGTTTGAGCGAGGCCAACTCGTCGGGTGCCGCCCCATACTCGTTTAAACCCGAAGCGATCTCTTCTGAAACCGAAGCAGCTTCGCCCATTGCGTCGTCATCATTGGCAAATGGTGGCACTAACGCTTCACTGGCTGGCGCGCCGGATACATCCTGCACGGCCTCAGGATCAGAGCGCATGTGCAGTTCCGGCTCATCCTGCTGCACCTGCTCAAGCCGACGAAGCAAACTCGTCAACTCCTTGATTTTCGGCTGACCGACTTCGCTCATTGCGTCAACTCAGGTCCACTTGATCGTTCTACTCAACAACGTAACATCTGCACGCAATACTGTGCTGTGCAGCATGCACACGAAATGGGCCATCACATGATGAACCTCGGCTGGATGCGCTGATTAGAATCAAAATGCTTGCATATTGCATCTTTGCTACAGCTGTTTCTGCCTCCATGACAGCCAAGCCGACAACCCCAGACCATAAAGCGCAACTCCGACAAGCACCACCCACACAATGTCGGATGCCGGAAAACCCGTTAAAACAGTATAGATTGCAGCAATAGACCACGCTGCCGTCAGTGCCAGGGTAACAGGCCTGAGCAGTGTGACACGAATGGGGTGAACCCAGTGCAGAGGCAAAAACGTTGCCGAGCTGGCCACAAGAATCAAGACAACCGTTGCTGTGTGGCTCAGGTCGAGCGCAAACACATAGAACGCCAAAATATTCCAAATTGCCGGAAAGCCGACAAATGCAAGGTCGTGGGCTTTACTCTCAACGTCTGAAAAGTGGAACAACGACGTCAGCAGGACCAACGCCGCCAGCACATGTGCGACCTGCGCCGGCAATCGTTCCGCAGCAAGCAGTGCCAGTACCGGAATAAAGACGTACGTCAAATAGTCGATGACCAAATCAATGCGTTCACCGGAGAACCTTGGCAACTCGCTCTTGACATTGATTGCGCGCGCAATTGGACCATCAACACCATCAATCAGAAATGCCACGCCGAGCCACAAGAAGACGCCCGTCCAATCACCTGCCATCACCCTTTCAACGGCCAATAGGGCACATACGGCACCAAGCCCGGTGAACAGATGGATTGCAAAACCTGCGTATTTCACGCCGCCTCCGACGACCCGACAAAACGCCCCTTTCTACACCAAGAACTTAAAGTGTGCAGCGATATCGCAATCGTCGCCACCACACAGCGGACCGTCCGGTCAAAGCTAAAAAGCAACTTCACCGTCGGGATTCAGCACAGTGCAATGCAGAAGGGAGCCGTATTGGCTCCCAGGCAGGCTTCAGGATTTTCCGGGTTTGCCGCGCCCAAGTACAATGGGTCATCAGCTTCAATCAAAAGCGATGCTTGACTGTTCCGCGGATCCTCAGATCCCCGTCGTCTTCAGAGGTCGCGCTCGGCTGGCTCATTTCCGCCTTTGGCTCGGAAGCACCGTACAGGAGCTCTAGCCCAAAATCCATTTTGGGCAGTACACCCAGCTTGCCAAGCCCAGGGATACGCACCTCGGTACCATTTTGGGCCGCGCTATCGGCGCTATCAGCCGAGAACTGTGATCCCGTGGCCGCGGCACCAGCAGAACCAGCCTGCGGCTTTGCAGCTGGGGCAGCACTTTGCTGTTGATCGAACGCAACGGAAGCCGTCGAAACAGCCATCAACGCCGCGATCGCAACACATATCTGTAGAACTTTCATCGAAGGAACCTCACAGGCCCTCAACGCGGCACGCTAATTCACCCAGAACATGCGATCTCACGCGAGGAACCACAAGCATCATTCGTCATAGTTAAGCCCGGGTGAATATTTCCGGGAACGAGTGTGTTCGAATAGCCATGTGGCTATGAGCCCACAATTGCT
>JBKEAX010000338.1:0-5353 GCA_047972825.1 Hyphomicrobiaceae bacterium
GCTTGCACAACTTTTCCAGAAAGCTCGTAGCGCAGGATGAAGTCTCGATTATCGATCGTGCGATCGTTGGCGAGTGCGATCGAGCGCTTCGAGTCATTACGATTGCCTGTTGTTGTAATCGCGTGCGTAGTGCTGGTGACATCGCCAATTGCAACGCCTGCCGCAAGGTTGACCTTCAAGGATACGCGGTCCTCATCGACGACATTCGGCGGCACCGTTAGCCTGTTGACAGGCGGGTAGGGAGGGGCAGGCGCAAACCGCCAGACACCCTCGGGCGCGTTGGGAGCGGCGGCACGGGGGGCATCGTCTGATATGGGAATTCGTCCCGTCCGAGCCAGCACATTCGGCCGTTGAACCGGCTGGTAGCGCGGTCCTACGATGAGCGGCACGACAAGTTCGTAGGCCCCATCAACCCGCGGCACGGTCTGCACATATTTAAGCGTCACCACGATGGGGAGGCCCGGCATCAGGTTGGCAACATTCTGTGTGAACATATTGGGACGCTGCTGTTCCAACAGTGCTGCAGCCTTGCCCTCGCGTTTGGCTGTTTCGAATGTCTTGCGCGCCTCGGCCTTCTTGGAAATGCGCGCCTCGATGATCTCATCTGCAACCTGCATTTGCATGGCGTGCACTGCGGCGTCCTTGTTGAGCGGGAAAAGGTACGTCGCGTTGAGCGGTTGGCTGGTTGGATTGATGAACGTCTGCACAACCGTAACAGCAGCAAGGTCGCCTTGAATATCAGCGGTAACGTCGGTCTTGAGTGAAGGAAACGAGATTGTCTTGCCATCGACCTGTGCCTGAACCTGCCCGGCAATGTCGTCAGGTAAAGGCCTGGCGGCGGCAGGCGTTGCAAGTGCTGAGATGGCTGTGAGCTGAACGCCAACGTAAAGTGGCGCCAACAAACTGACAACGTAGCGCAACATGGAGATTCATCCTTTCGTGGTTGAGGTGTCGGGAGTGCTTGTGGGGGGCGGTGCGGAATCGGGGAGGTAAACCTTGTCAGGGTTCGAGCCGTGGACCGGTTCTGGCTCGACGCCAAGGCTGAACAATGCGGCTGCAGAAAAAGCGCGATGCTCCGCCAGTGGCTGCGTCATCGGTGAGATACGCTGTATCGTTGTCCATTGCTGCGCCTCACCACGCAGCCAGTGCCACACCGCAGTGGCGATTGATCCGGTCGCATGGCCCTTGTCTGAAGTGAAGGTGACATCGATACGGTAGACCGAGCCATCCGGAGCTGTTGCGTGATAGTGCGCTGTTTCTACAGGTGAGAATGAAAGCCCGGCGTAGCTGACCGTGAAACCAAGCCCGCGTAGGCATTCATCCGGAGCATGGAGGTGGCGCAAGGGAGAGGTGGTTCTCACCAGAAGAAGGCTGCTCGCTCCATATCCGGCTTTGACGGCTGCACCGCCGTAAGCTGTGAAATAGCTTGCCTCTGTAGGCGCAAGAGGAAGGTCCTGCGCGCGGTGCTGGAGGAGCCAGGCCGGTGCGGAAATGGTAATATCTTTCCGCGCAACATCGATTGCCGTACGCGGCAGATTGATGATGAGCACCGCGAGTGCAAGTGCTGCAAGGCCCAATACTGGTGCATGACGACGCACCGTCCGCTCATATGAGCCGTATCGGCGCAAAGCGTCGGCACTCAGCAAGCGATGCGCGGCCGAGCGATGCGACATGTCAGGAGGGCCAAGTGCGGGCTCTACGCCGGGTGGCCCGGCAAAGCGCATCCACAGGGGCAGTGCGGCCAGGCCGAGCAGCATGGCGGCATAGCCTATTGTGTCGTGCCACGGCTGCGCCATGACATTGATGCCGCCAAGCGTGTCAGGAAAGGCAATCCCGGTCGCAAGGACCGTGATGCGCACGATGTTGGCAGCAATGGCACATAGAAGCGTCAACAGTGCACCGGCAAATGCCATGCGCCAGGTTGGTCTAACGACAGCAGCAGCAAGTGCAAACCCAAGCGCCGTCAGCAACAGTGTGCGCGCGCCTGAGCATGGCAGGTCGACAAGAACATCACGGCCCGCGAGCATGATGCGCACACCCGAGCACGCGACGTTCTCATAGATGCCGGATAAAAGCAGGCAGGCACCGTCAGCTGAAATCTGCTGCAAGCCATGGCCAAGCGTGCGTTGAAGAATGCGCTCAAGCGGCAATGAAAAAGCGAAAGCCAGTGCCAGCCATCCAGGAGAGATAGCGCGCTGGCGCTGGTCGAGTCGTGCCAACACGGCGATTGCATAAAGGTCCACGATCAGTGTTAGCGCGCCCAGTACGTTGATGGCGGTGACCTGACCTGCAAGCCGGAGCAATGCTGAGGCAAACAGCAGCGGTAATGCGTGCGCGGGTATCGGGCGTGCACCATGGCCAATTGGACTGGAAAAAGACCACAGGCCAAGCATGGCCACCAATGCCGCAACGATCAGCCCATTGGACTCGTAGGCTGGGTCCCGCCAGGTGTTGATGAGCCACAAGAGGGGATCGACAGCCAGGACCATGGCGGCCAGAACGACAGCCACCCAGGCAAAGTTCCAGGCTGGCAAGCGGCGTGCAAACCGTGCCGGCATTTGAACTGCAACACGGGTATTCATGGCGCACCTGAGGCAAGCGTGCAGGCAGGCCGGTCGTCGCTTTGGGCCGGTCGCAATGGCGATGCTGTTGCAAGTTGTTCAACTGGTGCTGGCTGCACTGGCAGTCCGCCATAACGGCGGTCACGGGATGCGAAATCTGCAAGTGCGGCGCGAAGGTCATCACCATCATAGTCTGGCCAAAGCTTGTCGGTGAAATGGAGTTCGGCGTAGGCAGCTTCCCATAGGAGAAAATCTGACAAGCGCTTTTCACCGCCGGTGCGAATCAATAAATCAACATCCGGCGCTGCACTGGCACCAGCAAGATGTTGTGCCAGTTCGTGTCGGGTGGCGTGAGGTGAACAAACCGCCGCGGCGGCCAGGATGGCATCGCGGCTGGAATAGTCGATAGCAACTCGCAAGAGCAGGTTTGTTCCACGGCGTGTTGCCGCTTCGGCCTCGGTGATCGCGTCAGCAACGCCAGCTGGTAGGCGGTCGCGGCGTCCGATCACCTGAAGGCGTATACCGTGGTGTACGAGTTCGTGGACATCCTGCCTCAAGTATGTCCGGAGCAACCCCATCAGGGCGTTGACCTCGCCGTGCGGGCGCCGCCAGTTGTCCGATGAAAAAGCGTAGACGGTAAGGGTGCTGACGCCGAGAGAAGGTGCGGCAGACGTAACGCGACGCAACGCCGAGACGCCCGCAACATGCCCGGCTGAACGTGGCAGGCCACGGCGTGTCGCCCATCGGCCATTGCCATCCATGATAATTGCAGCGTGAAGTGCAGCGGTTGTTTGCTCAAAAAGAGTACTTGGCATTGCAAAGTTTCCTGGTGTGGTTGGTTTGTTCATGATCGTCAGTTGGCAATGTGCGGTTCGTGGTGGTGTGCCGTGGGAAGCTCGGTTCCGAGCCTTGGTGTGTTGGGGCGAAAACTCGGTATGCGCTAGAGTTTGCTCAGTGCCTTGCGTGGTGAGAGGGCAGGGTGGGTGCTGCTGCGTGGATCTCAGTGGTGCAAGCTGGCAAAAGTTAGGCCGGCTTCAAGCGCACGCGACCTGATCGCGCCAACGCCTGTTCCGGCAATGCATCGCGAACCACCTTTTCAAGCTCCTCGATGTACTTGATGAACCGTTTGCGTCCAGCGGCAGTGATACGGCAGGTGGTGAGCGGACGACGCTTCTCGAACGTCTTCGTAATTTCGACAACGCCAGCGTCTTCAAGTACCTGAAGGTGGCGGCTAAGGTTGCCGTCAGTCAGGCCGCATAGCTGCTTCAGGTCGGCAAAGGCAAGGCCGTTTTGTTGCGACATGAGCGATGTCATGATTCCAAGGCGCGCTTTTTCGTGCAGCACGCGGTCAAGGCCGTCATAAGCAAACGGCGCCGCGTCTGTTGGTTTATTGGCCATCGGCCTCTCCTTCGGCGATGTGCAGCATGGCGGCAAGCAGCAACTGGCCTATGCCGAATGGCAATCCCATATCCCATGGTCCAAACGTGCGTGATGCGCTGGCAAACGCCAGAACGGTCGTGCCTGCCAGCAGGTACCATGCAGCAGCAAGGATGACGGTGCGTGGCAGAAACCGAACCGCGGCGAATAACCCAAGTCCTACAAGCATTTGCCACAGCCCCGGCAGCAACCAGGCCAGTTCAGGTGCATTGCGCATGAGCAGTGCGGCGATCACGGCACCTGCGGCCCCGAATGGCAGAAAATGCTCAACTGCGCCCCACAACATGGCATCTGCGAGGCCCGCGTGCTGGCGCCTGGATCGCGCACGCATCTCCACGCCGATCAGGACAGATGCCAAGCAGGCCACCCCGATCCACACCAGCACATAGGCAAATGCATCGGTGGAGGGTAGCAGGCCCGTTGATTGCGCAATTGCCGCTGCCAACGCAAGCAAACCAGAGCCTGCAATGACGGCTGGTCCAAAGCCACGGAACATCGTGCCTGCGGCCAGTTGGACGCGGATATTGCCAATATCGGCCAACGCTTTGTGGAGATCAGTCATCAGTCCCCCATAGAACTTTGGGATGCAAAGTATATTGCGATATCGATCCAAGCAAGTTCTTTTTTCGCTCCAGGAGCGCAGGTCTTGCGACTATCCCCCGGTCCGTATTGCCATCAGTGATTTTGTAAACGGGCCGAAACGCTCGCGAACGATCTCCGCATCGGGAAAAAGCGCCCGTATCTGCCGTGCTTCAATCAGATTGGCTGATTGTACAGCCCGCACCGCATCAGACACGGTCTCGCGCCGTCCTCCAAACCCGCAATTGAAATGCATGAGAATCCGGTAGCGCAATTGCTCAGGCAAGAAATGAAAGAACGGCACGCGAAAATGCGGCTCAATCGGAAACCAGAAGTTGGGAGTTTGCAAATAATACGCGGGCGCAAGCCGGCGAACATTGCACGCCATCTGTGACATCTGTTCCCATGATCCCACATGTTCAATGACAGAGTTGGAGTGGACAAGATCAAAGGAATTGTCGTCAAGGTTTTGCAGGTCGCAGGCGTCACCCGCGTGCGAAACAAAGCCTCGCCCTGCCGCCGTGTGTTCCAGGTTTATCAGGTGTATTTCAACATCAGGGCGTGGCAGGAAATCTTCTGCAATCCGCCAGTAGTACTGCGTCCCACCAATATCTGCGATACGGCAGCGTCCCTTTTTGGTTATGATCTGCTCGATCATCCCACGGATATGAGCAAACCGCTTTTGGCGTGCTCGAAACGAAAACGATTGGCCATTTTCGTAGACGTCCGCCACCGTCCACTTGGCGTCACATGCTGATGACATCATGTCCTCCACA
>JBKEAX010000373.1:0-3304 GCA_047972825.1 Hyphomicrobiaceae bacterium
TTTGAATTCAAACGTTGCTCCAGGTCTTCAAAGATACAGATAATGTTTTTCTATGCTTGGGACAGTGCGGGAAAACCGTTCGTTTGTCTGAGGGCTTCACCAAGGACCATGGCAGCGGCAATGGCAACATTAAGGGAGCGAAGTTCGCGCTGAATGGGAATGGTGATCCTGGCATCGGCCTTGTCATGCACAGCATCAGGTACTCCGGCGCTTTCGCGGCCAAGAAGCAAGATCTCATCGTTTGCGAATGCATGTTTGGTGTAGGGCTTGCCGGCATGAGCGGTAACAAGCAGCAATCGAAATCCACTCGCTGCGCGCCATGTTTCGAAGGCTTGAAAGTCGATGTGCCTGGTCAGGTTTACATGGTCGAGATAGTCCATTCCCGAGCGGCGCAGCCGCCTGTCTGTCATGTCGAAGCCAGCCGGACCAATTATGTCCACTGGTACACCGAAGCAGGCTGACATGCGAAGTATTGTGCCGGCGTTGCCTGGGATATCAGGTTGATAAAGCGCAATGCGCACTCAGGTTCTCCTTATTTAGGTAGCGGGCCGTTGGTTTATGCGCCAAATTGCCCTAGGTGTTCGTCTTTCGCAGCCTTGAGGCGCGCTGCAAAGGATGCCAAAAAAGGAATCATGGCAAAGCCTAGGGAATGGGCGGATTGCCAAACAAGACGTCTTTTCTCTGGGTCTCGTGCCGCGAAAGGCAGCCTCTTTGGGGCGCTCCCTAAATGGCCGGGCTCATTCAATTTATCTTCCATTTAGGAGGCGCCCGTGTCCTCTCACGCCGAAGAGCCTAATCGCAGGGACTTCATCGTCCTCGCTGGCAGCGCATTTGCCGCTGTTGGAGGCGCCATTTCGTTGTGGCCGTTTATTCAGCAGATGAACCCCGATAGCAGTGCTCTGGCGCTTGCATCAATCGAGGTGGACCTCAGTCCCATCGCTCAGGGCCAGGCAATTACTGTGATGTGGCGCGGCAAACCGGTGTTTATCCGCAACCGCACGGAAGAAGAAGTGAAGGCGGCGAAGGACTTTCCCGTTGCCGATCTGCCTGATGATGTCGCCCGTAGCGCCAACGTCGAGGCTGATGCATCTGCGACGGATGAAAACAGGACACTGCCCGGTCACGAGAACTGGCTCGTTGCCATCGGCATATGCACCCACCTCGGCTGTATTCCCAAGGGTCAGAAAATCGGCGATGAAAAGGGCGACTTCGGCGGTTGGTTCTGTCCCTGCCATGGCTCGCACTACGATACCGCGGGCCGCATTCGAAAGGGACCGGCGCCGCGCAATCTCGATATCCCGCCCTATGCTTTCGTCTCCGATACTCAGATCAAGATCGGCTAAGAGGTTTCGAGCGATATGTCTTCTCACGAATCGAACTATCAGCCGTCTACACGCTTCGGCAAATGGCTTGACGCGCGGCTGCCCGTCAACCGTTTGGTGTACGATCAGCTCATTGCATTTCCCACGCCACGCAACCTGAACTACCTTTGGACGTTCGGTGGGATCCTGGCGATGTGTCTCGTGATACAGCTCATCACTGGCATCGTGCTGGCGATGCACTATCAACCGAGCGGTACGGAAGCCTTCAACTCACTCGATCACATCCGTCGCAACATCAATTACGGTTGGCTGATACAGCCGATGCACGCGGTTGGCGCGTCGATGTTCTTCCTGGCGGCCTATATCCATTTGTTCCGAGGTCTTTACTACGGGTCCTACAAGGCGCCGCGCGAAATCCTATGGATACTCGGTGTGTTTATCATTCTTGCAATGATGGCAACCGCGTTCATGGGCTATTCGCTGCCATGGGGTCAGATGAGCTTTTGGGCGGTGACCGTCATCACCAATCTGTTTTCCTCACTTGACAGTATCATTCCAGGTGTAGGAACAGCGGTCGTTGAATGGCTCTGGGGCGGGTATTCGGTTTCTGGTACGACGCTCAACCGCTTCTTCTCGCTGCACTACCTGCTGCCGTTTGTAATCGCGGGGCTGGTCATTCTGCATATCTGGGCGCTTCACGTGGTGGGGCAGAACAACCCGGCGGGGCTTGATATCAAGTCTGATTCTGACTGGGTGCCGATGTATCCCTATGCTGTGTCCAAGGACATTGTAGGCATGTTTGCCTTCCTGCTTGTCTTTGCGTGGTTCATGTTCTTCCTGCCCGATTATCTCGGTCACGCTGACAACTTTGTTGAGGCTGATCCACTGGTGACGCCGCCGCACATCGTGCCTGAATGGTACTTCCTGCCGTTCTACGCGATTTTGCGGGCAATCCCCTCCAAGCTGGGCGGCGTTATTGCGATGTTCGCATCCATCGTGGTGCTGGTGTTTATCCCATGGCTCGACACCGCGCGGGTGCGTTCAGCCAAATACCGGCCTATCTTCAAATGGTTCTTCTGGTTGTTCGTCATCACGTGCATCGCGCTGGGTTACTTGGGTGCGTTGCCGGCTGAAGAGCCCTATGTGACCTATGCACGATTGTTCACGGCCTACTATTTCGCGTTCTTCCTGATCATCATGCCTATTGTCGGAATCATTGAGACGCCGAAAAAATTGCCGGGATCTATCACCGAAGACGTGCTCGGACCGGGTGGCGGCAAGGGGGCCTCAGCAGGTGCTGCTGCTGCGCCCGAGAAACGATAAGCATCAGCGACCAGTCGAAGGAAAAAGACTATGACCAAGACTTTGGCGAAATCGCTGGGCATTGCTGCAGTCGCAGCACTGGCAGGTTCGTTTGCGCTAGCTCAACCTGTGAAAGCCGCTGGCGAGCAACCACATATTGAGCATCAGGACTGGCCATTTGCCGGGATGTTCGGCCAGTATGACAGTGAGCAGCTTCAGCGCGGCTTCCGCGTCTACAAGGAAGTCTGTTCTGCTTGTCACGGCTTGAAGCGCGTCGCGTTCCGTTCTCTCGCGGAAAAAGGCGGACCGGAGTTCTCCGAAGACGCCGTGAAAGCACTCGCTGCGGAGTGGCCCAACCAGATTACTGATGGGCCCAATGATGAAGGTGAGATGTTTGAGCGGGCGCCGCGTCTTTCAGATCCAATTCTGGGTCCGTTCAAGAACGACAAGGCTGCTCGCGCGGCGCAGAATGGTGCGTTGCCGCCCGATTTGTCGCTGATCACGCGTGCGCGCAATACGCATAACGACGCGTGGTTTCCGGTGCATCTCTATCTCATGGCACGTGATGTCGTCACGGGCTATCAAGAAGGGGGAGCCAATTACCTCTACGCACTCATGACCGGTTATCATGAGCCGCCCGAGGGGTTTACCGTCAATGACGGCATGAACTACAACGCGGC
>JBKEAX010000391.1:0-7803 GCA_047972825.1 Hyphomicrobiaceae bacterium
TTCTGTCCGGGCTGTAAATTCGCTGTCAGCATGCATGGCGTTGTCGTCACCCGACAAGCGCGCAAAAGCGGCGACATCGTCAGCCGTTATCGTCCGGCTTACGCTGTCAGAATAGCCGACATGAAGTTCGTCCAGCCTGTCGCCCTGCTCGCTCATATGCGCGCCAGATCGGGCGGGACTCAACTGATTTGCGCTCGTCAATGCCTGCGTGCCCCGTATTCGCCCGTGTACCCCTTGACGGATTGGCCGCACGATAATCCGGGACATTGTGAGCGAGTGTGATCCAGATCAGGTTTCTCGTTGTACGGCGTGTCTAGAGTTTTTCGAACTGGGGGGCGACGGCGCACGGCCATGGCCTGAAGCTGTGTGGTGCATGCTGGCGCGCCCTGAACGAGGTGAAGAAATTCATCGAAATCAAGCAGACGCTTGCCAACGCCTAGAGGTCCTGATGTCTTCTACGTTCGATACGGTTGCGGAGTTCATCTCAGAAATCTGTGATATTCCGCGAGAAAAAATCAAACCCGAATCTCACGTCACGGAGGACCTTAACGTTGACAGTCTCGACTTTCTTGATGTTGTCTTCAACATTGAGCAGAAGTTCGGCATTGGCATTCCGCTGGATGGATGGACACAGAAAGTCAATGACGGGGAAGTTAAAGGTTCGCGGTATTTTGTGCTGGAGAACTTCTGTGCCGAAGTCGACAAGATAATAGCTTCCGCAAGTTCTGAATCGGCGGCATGATGACAGGGCCGCAGCTGGTGCGACCGGCCGCAGATATGCGAATCGATCAATTTCAATTTGTCGATTTTGTCGAAACGCTAGAGCTCAGCGATCCGGCGATCTCCGTTCGAACCCGAATACCCGACAACCATTCAATATTCGATGGGCACTTTCCTGGACATCCGCTCATGCCCGGCGTGCTGCTCACAGAGTTGATGGCACAGACGTGCGGTTTCCTGCTGCTCTCGCTGAACGGGTTCATGGAAATGCCGTTTCTTGCGGCGCTGAAGGACGTGAAGCTGCGCAACTTCGTGGGGCCAGGTGCGGAACTTCTTTGCGAGGCGGTTCGTGTGCACGACGGCTCAGGGTATGCGGTGCTCAATGCCAGTGTTCGGGCATCAGGGCAGCAGAGCCGGATCTGTAACGGAACCCTGATGTTTCGAATTGTGCCTTTTGCCAACGACGAGCTTCGTCAACACATGCGTGTTCGTGCGAAAGAGGTTGGCCTTTCACTCAATGGCAAAAGCATCTCTTTGGTGGTGAAGGGGGCATCGTGACAAGACAAGTGGTCATCACCGGTATCGGTCTTGTTAGCGGGCTTGGCCAGGGACCGGACGAGCATTGGGCGATCCTTAACAGCAATGCGCTGAAACCCGTTGTCGACGAGGCGCGCTTTTCGCCTTATCCGGTCTTTCCTCTGGGTCCAGTTGATTTCTCTACTCAGATCCCTAAGAAGGGCGATTTGAGACAAATGGAACCGTGGCAACGCATTGGCACGTTCGCCGCCGGTCTTGCGCTTACCGATGCGGGGATTGCGGGAAACCAGGATGTCCTGGACCAGACCAATATGATCGTCGCTGCAGGAAGCGGTGAGCGCGATACGGCAACCGACATGAAAGTGTTGGAGACGATTTCGGAGCGCAATGACCAGGACATACGCGCGAACGAAATTCTACCGAGCAATCTGCGGCCCACTCTCTTTCTTGCACAGCTTTCCAATCTTTTGGCCGGCAACATTTCTATTGTCCATAAGGTGACGGGGTCGTCGCGGACTTTCATGGGTGAAGAAATGGCGGGCGTTGCAGCCGTCGAAACCGCGGTCAGGCGCATCAAAGCCGATCAGGGCGATCTTTTTCTCGTCGGTGGTGCATTCAACTCCGAGCGTGAAGACATTCTGCTCAACTTTGAACTTGGCGCCATGCTTCTTCAAGGTGCGCACAAATCTGTTTGGGAGCGGGCAGTCGGTTCGGCGAATTCCGGTTTTGTCCCTGCCAGCATTGGTGCGTTCCTGGTGCTTGAGGAGAAGTCGAGAGCGCAAGAACGTGGCGCGAAGCAATATGCGGAAATCGGAGAAGTTCTGTCGGGGCGCTGCAACAGAGATAATCATACTGCAACAAATAATGCTCGCCGCCAGTTTTCCGCCATCGAGCCCAAGCTGAATGGCAAACCGTTGGCAATCCTGAGTGGTGCAAGCGGCGCCGAACCAGCGACAAGTGAAGAATTCGCTTTTTTAAGTGGCATTGGGCAAGAGCGCCCCGGCATATCTGTTCGGGCTTATGGCTCGATCCTTGGCCACGGTGTCGAAGCGCACTTTCCGGTTGGCGTTGCACTCGCAGCAATGGCCCTTCGCAAGGGTGCATTTTTTCCACCGTTGGATCATACGGGTATCGAGAAGGAATACGTGGGCTGTCCGGAGCAGATCCTTGTCACCTGCTGGGGACACTGGCGAGGCGAAGCCCTTGCTCTCATTCGTAAGGTGGCGGGCTGATGAGCAAGCGCTATTTGGATTCTCGCGGCCGTCCGATTGTTGCTGTGACGGGACTCGGGCTGGTCACGTCGCTTGGACGCGGCGTTGATCTCAACTGGCAGGCTCTTACGGCTGGCCGCTCCGGTCTTCGTGAGATCAAACGCTTCTGCACGGATGGTCTCAAATCTCGTGTGGCTGGTTGCATCGACTTTATGGGAGTCGAGCCCTACTCTGCCTATGACCTCGCTCATGCTTCAGCCAAGGCAGTGGTACGAGAGGCAATAGATCAAGCCGCGATTGGCGGCAAAAGCGTCTTCCCTGGCCCTTTGTTCATCGCAACGCCGCCATCCGAACTGGAATGGCCGCAGTTGCAATCGTTGCTCGTAAACACGCCGGGCAGTGAGATTGAGAATGCCTACCGGAACATGGCATCTGGCTTGCGCAAGCGTGGGCGGGGAAATGGGTTCGGCAATCTTGCCGACCACGTGAGATTTGCAAGCCTTGCAGAAAGACTGGCAGAGAACTTCGGTACGCAAGGACAGCCTATTTCGGTATGCACCGCTTGTGCTTCGGGCGTTACTACAATCCAACTTGGACTGGAGGCCATACGGCGCGGGCAAACTGATGCGGCTGTGTGTGTGGCGGTGGATGCGACAGTTCATCCCGAGGGCCTGATCCGATTTTCTCTATTATCGGCATTGTCCACTCACAACGACCCTCCCGAAAAGGCATCGCGTCCTTTCGCCAAGGATCGCAACGGATTTGTCATCGCCGAGGGAGCCGCGGCATTGGTGCTTGAGTCGTATGACGCTGCCAAGGCCAGGGGTGGGCGCATTCTCGGGATCGTTCGCGGCTGTGGTGAGCGAGCGGACACCTATCATCGGACCCGCTCGAATCCGGATGGCTCTGCCATTATTGGTGCTATTTCAAACGCGCTTGAAGACTCGTGCACCGCCCCTGAAGCAATCGATTACATTAATGCGCACGGTACGGGCACGCCGGAGAACGACAAAATGGAATACCAGTCTCTAAAGGCTGTGTTCGGCGAAGCTGTTCACGGCATACCCATCAGTTCAAACAAATCCATGGTCGGACATACCTTGATTGCAGCGGGCGGTGTCGAGGCTGTCTTCTCACTCAAGACCATTATGGCAGGAACACTCCCACCAACGATGAACTATGACATGCCTGACCCCGCCATACCGCTTGATGTCGTTGCGAATGCGAGCAGGGAGGCAAAGGTCGAAACGGTGTTGTCTAACTCCTTTGGGTTTGGCGGCCAGAATGTCTGCGCCGTTTTTTCTGCTGAGCCGGCATAAAGTGTGTCGCGAAATATGAGTTTTTCTGCCCAGGTTTCAGGTCGTTGAATTTGCGCATGTTGTTATCGCAGAGCCGCTGTCCGTTTTTGCGCGACCTGCGTTAGTCGAAGAATTCCCCGGGAGGTGGGTTTGCCTGTGAGCGACAACGGAAGGCTGGTGTTTGTTACTGGCGGCGGCCGCGGTATCGGCAAAGCGATTGTCGAAGGGCTTGCCGCATCGGGCTGCAGCGTGACGTTTACCTACCGCAATGCGGCTCATGAGGCACAAACACTGTGCAGCAGCCTGCAGCAGAGTTACCCTGCATTGAAGTTTTCTGCCGTGCGCGCAGATCTCAGCAGGAAAGGCGATGTTGAAGGACTGGCGCTGGAGTTTTCGAACTGGTCAAACCTGTATGGTTTTGTCCACAATTCCGGAGCCGCGTATGATGCTCTCGCGGCGACGATCGATCAATCCAATGCTGAAGAGATCATGCAGGTCAACTTCTGGTCCATGACCCGACTGATCAAGGCCGCGTTGAGACCGATGATGCGTGCAAAGGCAGGCCGCATTGTGGGCATTGGCTCGATTACAACTCACCAAGGCGCGCAGGGTAACGCGAGTTATGCTGCAACCAAGGGCGCAATGACGAGCTACATGAAGTCGCTTTCGGTGGAGGTGGCACGCAAAGGTGTTACCTGCAATGTCATCTCACCCGGCTACATTGATACGGACATGCTCGCGCCCTATGAAGCGGGCCGCAGCCAGATTGAAAAGCAGATCCCCTGCGCAAGGTTTGGACGCGCCGATGAAATCGCGTCGCTGGTTTGTTTTCTTCTTGGGACCAGTTCTGCGTTCATAACCGGCGCTGAGATCCCAATAGATGGCGGCCTATCCGCCAGCACCGGCATTAAAAACTCATAGGAGAGATTTTCCATGCAGGCGTTGCGGATCAACGGGGAACGAGATCTTGAGCTTTGTGATATCAACCCACCGACTGGGCCTGCGGAAGGTGAAGTCCAGGTTAGAATCAAGGCCGTTGCGCTCAATCACATTGATGTCTGGGGTTGGCGGGGCATGGCATTTGCGAAGCGCAAACTGCCCGTCATCGCTGGGGCCGAAGCAGCTGGTACAATTCACGCGCTGGGCAAGAATGTCGATTGTCTCGCGGTTGGGGAAACGGTTGCGCTTTATGGTGCTCGCACGTGTGGACATTGCGCGCCATGCCTGGAGGGGCGCGACAACTTCTGCGAGGTCGGCGGCTCGGTTGGCAATATCTACGGCTTTCATATTGATGGCTTCTGCCAAGAACTCATCAATATTCCTGCGCGGCTGGCGGTACGCGCTCCCGATGGCGTTGACGCAGTTGGTGCTGCGCTCGCCAGCATAACTTTTGGTACGCCCCAACATATGCTGTTCGACAACGCGAAGCTGCAGCCGGGAGAAAGTGTGCTTATCCATGCGGGTGGTTCTGGCATTGGGTCAGCGGCTATCCAACTGTGCAAGGCGGCTGGTGCGCACGTGATCACGACTGTGGGCAGCGATGAGAAGGGGGAAAAGGCTCGCGCTCTGGGGGCGGATCACGTCATAAACTATAAAACTCAATCCTTTGAAAGTCAGGTTCGACGATTGACGAAAAAGCAAGGGGTTGATGTCGTATTCGAGCATGTCGGGCCCGATACATGGGCTGGCAGCATGTTTGCGCTTAAGCGCGGCGGGCGCCTCGTCACATGCGGATCGACCACAGGAATTCAAGCAAACATGAATCTATTTACGCTCTTTCAGCAGCAACTTCGCATATTTGGCAGCTTCGGCTGCACGCTGGCGAATATGCGTGATGTTATGGCGCAGATGGCATGCGATCGGGTTGCACCCGTTATCGACAGCACGCTTATGCTTAAGGATATCGAAGTGGGCCTCAAGCGCCTTGAAAGCCGGGATGTTTTTGGCAAAATCGTTCTAATGCTCTGAGCTGCTTGCGCGTTGGCATGCAGTAAAATGTGCAGGTCAATTTCTCGCACCCCTGCAAGGAGTATTTGGCCGTTCAGACGTGGTAGTGTGGCCGGGGAATTATTCATCTGGGAATCGGATTGGATTTTTCGTGATTGACGGCGCATATAAGCGGAACGAAATGGACCAGACGCCTGAGCACTGCCAGTCGTGCGTCATTCGTCGCAGCGGTATTTGTAGCGCGTTAACGGGTGTGGATGTTGCCCGGCTCAGCCGAATTGCGCACCACCGGCAGTACAAACCAGGCCAAACAATCATTACGAGTGACGAAGCTCCCCACTTGCTTGCTGCAGTGACTACGGGTGTCGTCAAGCTTTCGAAATTGCTGCTCGACGGACGGCAGCAGATCGTGGGGCTTTTGTTTCCGCCTGATTTTCTGGGACGGGTGTTCTCGCACAAGATTCCCTATTTCGCAGAGGCTGCAACGCACGTTGAACTGTGCTGTTTTCGCCGCGCCGAGTTCGAGGCCATGCTGAAAGAGCACCGGGAAATGAGCCAGCACATGCTGGAGCATAGCCTTGACAAGCTTGATAGTGCTCACGATTGGATGGTGCTGCTCGGCCGCAAAACAGCACAGGAGCGGGTTGCAAGCTTGCTTTATCTGCTTGCAACGCGTTCCAAGCTTAATCCGGTGAGCATGGACGGAGCGGCTGCCGAAACGGGATTCGAACTTCGCCTCAAGCGTGAGGAGATGGCTGATTTCCTTGGTTTGACTTATGAGACGGTTATTCGCCAGATCAAGGCGCTGAGCGAGAAGAACGTCATTCGTCTGAATGGACGGCGTGAATTCTCCGTTCCCGATCTCGTGGCGCTCGCACGCGAGGCTGGCTGAGGGTAGAGCGAACGGCGGTAGAGACGCGCGTAGGTGATAGCCCGCGCGGCGTTGCCTAGATCGCGTTCACGTTTCACGGAATCGCGAACGGGCTCTATTTTCTTTCATTTCTCGCTGTGTTCTTCACGCCGAACCGCGGACACTTCGGCTGAACATGCTCTAGCAAAAAAGGTCCTACATTCCACCAATGTGATCTGCATCAGAATGGTTGCTGCGCAAACGGGGCAGTGTTGCTGAATGGAATCGCGCGGCAAGGTCCAGGCGCGCATGCCAGGGCAACGGTGGGGATCAATTTGCTAAATCTTGAAGCGATTGCGAGAGCGCCGGTTAATACACACCCGTTCAGCTTTTTCATGGTCACGGGTGTGTTGAGCGCCGTTGACCTTGCGGCTGTGCGCGCCGATTTTCCCCAAATCTCCGAATCTGGTTTGTTTTCTGTGTCCGAAACCATATATGGGCCGGCCTTTGGCAAACTGATCGAAGACATTCGCAGCCGGGAATTTCAATCCGTCATGGAGAAGAAGTACGGCGTCGACCTTGCGGATAAACCCATGGTGATTTCAGTTTGTAGTTGGAAACCGCACCGGGTCGGCCATGTATTGATGGATTGCCCGGACGAGTTGCCCACGTGCCTGCTGTTTCTCAACAAGATCTTTGATGATCGTGGCGGTTGCCTCAGTGTGCTGCGAGCAAACAACGATCCAGGTGATGACGTTGCGGAAATTCCGCTGAGTGGCGGTACGCTTGCGTCTTTCCTTAGCGCTGACGGTTCCTGGCACGAGCGCGATCCCGATAACGGCGAACTGCAATGGCTGCGGTTAAGTTGGCGCGCACAGAAATCCTGTGGCGATGGCGTTGCTGAGGGAATTGATCAGCGAAATACAGTGCGCTCTGAGGGTGCCTCATGAGGTTTCAAACCTACTGTTCCGTACCGCACCGTGGTGGGTGCAGGCTTGTTGTCGCCGTTACACGAACAGCTGATTGGCCGACGAGCATGACATGTGCAGGGGTATCATGAGTCCAGCCGAGAACGAGCATGTTCAATCCATGGAAACGCCTGAAGTCTGGGTCACTGGCCTTGGTATCGTGAGCTCGCTTGGAGAAGGTGTGGCCGCGCATTGGGCGGCACTCAATGAGCCGATCCTCGCCCCCGTTGTCGACGAGACAAGTTTCGCGCCCTACCCCGTCCACCCGCTTG
>JBKEAX010000409.1:0-10382 GCA_047972825.1 Hyphomicrobiaceae bacterium
CGGGGCTGCATCAGGTGCCGGTGATTGTTCGCGATCTTGATGATCGTGAGGTGTTGGAGCTGGCGATAATTGAAAACGTCCAGCGCGCAGACCTGAATGCGATAGAGGAGGCCGGCGGTTACCGTGAGCTGATCGAGAGGTTCCGTTATACCCAGGAACAGCTTGCGGAAATTATTGGCAAAAGCCGGAGCCATGTCGCCAATACGCTACGTTTGCTGCGTTTGCCTGAGCGGGTTCAGGAGATGGTACAGGGCGGCAAGCTGGACCCAGGGCACGCGCGGGCTTTGATCGGTCGGGATGATGCGGAGTCATTCGCTGAGCGTATCATTGCCGAGGATCTGACTGTGCGTGAAGTGGAGGCACTGGTTCAGGAAAACATTGGCCCGATTGGAGCTCCTGCAAACAAACGCAAACAGCGGGAGAAGGATGCCGATACGCGGGCTTTTGAGAAAGAACTTTCTGATTCACTGGGTCTCAAGGTGGAAATGAAGCGTGGTTCAGGGGAAAGTGGCAATCTCATTATCAAGTTTGGGAACTACGATCAGCTCGACTACATTCGCATGCGATTAACGCAGATGAGCGGTTGATACTATCTTTGCAGATGTCGGATGAGCACCAGTTGAGTGCGTTTGTTCGGGATGGTGTTTGGCGGTCCGGGTATGTAAGCCCGGGCCTCTTTTTTTGCTCTTTCAATTGTTGCAATGGTTGTGTTTGCGCGGCAATAAAGCGTGTCACGAATTATGAAATTCGCTTATCACGCTTTAAGTCTTTGATTTCATACATGTCATTATCGCAAAACTGCTGCACGCTTTTGCGCGACATATATTAGGCAACTCTACTTGCACAAGTCCGCTGCACATTTTCGCGCGACGTGCTTTACGTGAGTTCAATTCAAGCTGAAGGAGATGGAGCATAGGCATGAGTGGAGATGTTCTCGTGCAGCTTTCGAATGTCATTCGTGAGCGGAGCAACTCGACAGGCGATTCTTCTTACACGCGCCAGCTGCTGGATGGTGGGGTTGAGCGGTGCGCCAAAAAGTTCGGTGAAGAGGCCGTCGAAATGATAATTGCGGCGATGGGGCAGAGTGATGAGGATCTAGGCAACGAAGCGGCAGATGTATTGTATCACCTGCTGGTGCTGCTCCAGGTTCGCGGCGTGCGGCTAGAGGATGTGCTCTCCGTTTTGGAAAAGCGGACAGGTCGTTCCGGTCTTGAGGAGAAGGCTTCACGAGGGTCATGAATGAAATTCTGGAGCGAATGGCAGCGTTGACGCCTGGTACGCCGTCGCCCGCAAAAACAGATCTGCAATTTTCGCCTTATCGTGCATTCACGCGTGAGGAATGGGCGCGGCTCAGGGCTGATACCCCGATGACGCTGTCGACCACCGAACTGGAGCAGCTTTCCGGCTTGATCGAGGAGCTGTCGATTGCAGAGGTGGAGCAAATCTATCTGCCTCTGTCACGGCTTTTGAACCTCTACGTGGCGGCTGCGCAGGAATTGCATGCGGTAACGTCAAAATTCCTTGGCCGACGCGAGGTCAAGGTGCCTTTCATCATCGGTGTGGCTGGGTCGGTTGCGGTGGGCAAGAGTACGACTGCTCGTGTTCTGAAAGCCTTGCTTGCGCGCTGGCCGGACCATCCGCGTGTTGATCTGATTACGACCGATGGATTCTTGTTGCCAAATGCGGAGCTTGAACGGCTTGGCTTAATGGACCGAAAGGGGTTTCCCGAGAGCTTCGATACGGGACGGCTTTTGAATTTTCTGGTCGATGTCAAATCTGGTGTGGCTGCTTGCGGCCCGGTTTATTCCCACTTCCATTATGACATCGTTCCAGGTCAAGATGTCGAGGTGAAAAACCCCGATATTCTGATTGTCGAGGGGCTCAATGTACTTCAGCCTGCCAGATTGCCAACGGATGGAGATGCCATTCCGTTCGTGTCTGATTTTTTTGATTTTTCAATTTATATCGATGCCGAACCTGAAACTATTCAGGATTGGTATGTGACGCGTTTCATGCGCCTTCGCACGACGGCGTTTCGCGATCCTGCTGCCTATTTCCATCGTTATTCCAAATTGACGAACGAAGAGGCGCGCGGGCAAGCGCTCAAGATCTGGCAGACGATCAACCTCAAAAATTTGACTGAGAATATTGTGCCTACCCGGCGTCGGGCCAGTCTGATCCTGAATAAGAGTGCTGATCACAGCATCGAGCGTGTGGCGCTTCGCAGGACCTGATTGGATTTGGGACTGTGTTTGATTTGTTGAAATTGATTCCAAAAGATCGCGTTCACTTTTCACGGAATCGCGAAATGCGCTCTATTTTCTTTTATTTCTCGCGGTGTTCTTCACGCCGAACCGCGTACACTTCTGCTGAACATGCTCTAAAAAAGGGCCACCCGGGGTAGGTGGCCCTGAAAGACGTCTTCAAGCGGAGAGGTTGTTGGAGACAGTCAAGTTGCGGTCTTGTTGGGAATTTGGAAAACGGGCACCATGCCGATTGCCCACTCGCTCAAAGCGAGCTGTTGGCGCAGCGCTAAAGTAAAATACGGCGACCGTGCAAATTGATTGGCAAACGCCGTTTGGGCCGCCCAAAACGAACTGGTGGCGGTTACGCTGGCACGCAACATCGACGAGAATAATTCGGTTGTTTCATCTGGCTTGAAAGCGCCTGCAGCTCGGAGGCGTTCGCTGTCGTCGTCACGAGCTTGGCGCGGCTGCTGCAGCACCGTTTTGCTGCCGGCCGTCTTTTGTTGGCGGCTTGCAGATTTGCCCTTGATTGTCCTGGCGGGCTCGACAGCGCCATTCTTCATCCTAGCCGAGCGGATTTGCGGTGAGCCGGCAGAAGCAGCCATTACTGCAGCAGGTGTGCGGCGGCCCATTTCTGCTTGGTTGCTCCGGTTGGAAGGGGGAAGGGCGTTTGCGCCTTTTGGCTGAATGGATCGCTTGGGTGATTGCTTTGTTTCGGCTTTGGGAGCCGTGGAAGGTGTTGGGGAGGTGGAAGGAGCGTTCAAGTCCTTCATGAGGTCCAGGCGTGCAGCGTTGAATTTATCGCGGAGACGACGAATGATCGAGGGATCGGATATGCCCAGTGTGCGGATTGCCGTGGTTGGCTTCAGATCTGGATCGGACGCGATCAGACGAGCAATCGCAGCCAGCGGCTTGCGATCGTCAATTCCGCTGCCCTTGGGGCGGCCGCGGCGGGTCCTTTTCTCAGACATACGAAAAACCTTCGGTCAATACGAATCGTCGTTGCCTTTATTGTTGGGATGATCAGGTCAATTCCAAGGAAAATAAATACGCCTTTTTCAATTAATCCCTCAGGTATATACATCTGTGGCGTTCATACATCGAAATTAATTCATCAGATGATATAAAAAATGGGCGAAATTCATTTTTTGAATTTCGCCCCATAACAATTAATAGAGTTCCTTCATTTCTGCGATCAATTCATTAATCCGCGAGCGCGTGCCAGTTTTTTGAGGGGTGCATTTGGCCGTGCGCCCATGTGGGAAATGACTTCGGCTGCTGCCATGCTGCCTAGTTTTCCGGAAGCTTCCAGGCCCAGCCCGGCGCTCAAGCCATAAAGAAATCCGGCGGCGTAAAGATCTCCTGCTCCGGTGGAATCTATAACCTTGTCCACGGGATCAACAGGGATTTCGATGCGGCGGCCCTCCGACAGGATTATCGATCCTTTTTCAGAACGGGTAAGGGCAGAAAGGCGGGTATCTTGCGCAGCATTCTGCGCGGCAATTTCGAAATCAGATGTTTCGTAAAGCGATGTGATTTCGCCTTCGTTTGCAAACAGGATGTCAACGCCGTCGCGAATGAGATCAATAAACTCTTCGCGGTGACGATCAACGCAGAATGAATCCGACAAACTTAATGCAACCTGTCGTCCGGCCTGTTTTGCTATTTTCACAGCCTGGCGAAATGCTGCTTTTGCATCTGGTCGATCGAATAGATAGCCTTCCAAATATGTGATGGCCGAGGACGAAATCAAACCGGCGTCAATTTCACCGTCGTCAAGGTCGCTGGAGATACCCAGGAAGGTATTCATGGTGCGCTCACCGTCGGGGGTGACAAGGATCAACGAGCGCGAGGTGGGGTCCTTGCCTGCTACAGGCCTGGAAGCAAACGTCACCTCTGCAGCCTTTATGTCGTGGGCGAAGATGCGACCGAATTCGTCGTCGGCGATCTTGCCGATAAATGCAGCACGGCCGCCGAAGGAGGCTATTCCAACGAGAGAATTGGCTGCAGACCCGCCTGATATTTCAACGGAAGGGCCCATTGCCCCGTAGAGCGTTGAGATGGTCTTGTCGTCGACCAAACGCATGTGGCCCTTGGGGGCGTTGTGTTGGGCAAGGAATGCGTCGTCGCAGCGGCCGAGAATGTCGACAATGGCGTTGCCGATGCCGACAACGTCGTAGCGTGTATCGCTCATGGTTTATTTCCCTTGTTGTTTCTTTGCGGTCGGGGCGCACTATAGAAATGCCTGCCCGAGCGGCAAGGGTGGGGACCTCATAAAGTCTCAGGCGGCATGCTTGAGGCGTTTATTTGCGGTGTGAAGCCAGTGACAGCAGCAAGCGCTCTGCGACGATATTTTCAACACTTGTGTTGAGGCGAGCGGTTTTGAGGGCATCTGCTGCCGCAGCCAGTGCACGATCAAGCGCCGGCCTTGGCCAGCGCCGGCATTGCTCTGAAAATATGTCGCGTTGTTTGAAGTGCAGGGGTGGGCGCAGCTGGCGGATAGCCTCTGCGACTGGAATGCCCCGATCCATGTCGGCGCGGACGCGATGCAGTTTTTGCAGGTGGCGTTGGATGGCCACGATCAGCATCTGTGGGTTCTCGCCGGCTGCTGTCGCGCGGGTGAATTCGTTGACGGCTTGGCTGGCGTTACCGGAAGCCGCGGCATTGACGATGCGATCAATGGCCAACTCAGAGGCGTCGCCTACAATGGCGTCGACGTCATCGAGTTCGATATGAGTCCTGCCTTGCACGTAGAGGGCTAATTTTTCAACCTCGGCACGAGATAGCGCCCGGTCGGCACCGAGCCTTGTGACCAGCAGTGCGCGGGCGTCTGGCGTGATTTGCAGACCAGAGGATTTGAGTACCTCGGTGATCAGGCTATCGAGGTCGCGACCTTCGTCACCATAACAGGCCACAGATGCGGCGTCGGGCGCTTTGTCGAAGGTTGCGCGCATACTTTCCGTTGGTTTGAGGTTACCCGCTTCAACGATAAGGATGCCGGCCAGATCGCCACTGGATACGAGGTCCTTGATGACCGCAGCGTTGATGATGCGCCCCGTCGTCACGCGCACAATCTTTCGGCCGCCAAACATGGGGATTGTTCTCAGTTCGACGCCGAGCCGGTCGCGATCACCGTCGAGGTCGGCATCATCGATGCGTATGATTTCGCCAGGTGGGTCTTCGGCTGCCGCGATACGCTTGGCGGTTTGTGCTGCGCGTTCAGATACAAGGCCAGCGTCTGAGCCAAAAAATAGATAGGCACGTAGTGATTTATCGGGCTTGGCGAGGAATTTTTCGGCCTGATGGGCTTTGATGGCGACCATGGCGGCGTTCCAGGCGTGTTCTGACGGAGAGATTAAATCGTGCGCGGTGGGTCAACGGCACAAGAGAGATTAAATGCGTTGATGGTTCAGAAGCTCACTCGAAAGCAGAAAGCAAGCCGAAGTTTCAAGCCGGCTGAGCGAGATACGTGGCAAGACGCGTCTTCAAGTCACGGCCAATGGTCGTGGCGGCGCGGTTTTCAGCGTCTCGACGGGCGCGAACGTTGGAAAAGACCGACGTGAAGCGCTCAAAACCGGCGCGAGAGGCACTTTTTCCTTGTAAAACAACTTGCTTATCGGCGATGCGGATGAGGCGAAAATCTGCGTCGAGATTATAGACCGAGCCTGATGCGTCACCGCTGACTTTGACCAGCGTGGAGGTGATTGATTCGCGAATCGCGACTTCCAGTCGATAGGCTGCTGGAAGCGGGTTGCCGCCGCCGGTGGTCTGGAAGATGACTTCGTTGCGGATCTGCTGGCCGACGCGGCCCGGAATGGGCGCAACTTCGACTTCAGCAAGCTTTTCCTTGGCATCGGCGCCACCAATTGAGGCGGTGCCATAGAGCGGCCGGAAGCCGCCGTCTGTGCAGCCGGCGAGGAAAATGCTTGCTGTCAGGGCTGCGATCAAGCCAGCCATGTGCAAGGGACGTTTCATCGTCCCTTTCATGCTGGTATCGCAACTATGCGCCCTAGCCCACGACATTCACGATCCTCTTTGGTACAACGATGACTTTCTTTGGCTTTCTGCCATCGAGTGCGCGTTGCACAGAATCCAAGTTCAAGGCGGCCGCCTCGACCTCCTCGTTGCTGGCCGATGCGGCGATCGTCAGCTCGTCACGGCGCTTGCCGTTAACCTGTACGGCAATGGTCACGGTATCGTCAACGAGCAAGCCCGGATCTGCGGAGGGCCAGGGCTGTTTGGAGACGAGGGTGTTGTAGCCGAGCCGCGCCCAGCATTCTTCGGCCAAGTGCGGCATCATCGGGGCGAGCATCTGAACGATGATTTCAGCCGTTTCTCTTATGGTCCAGGCGAGCCCATCGCCTGACTTCGACAACGCGCCTGAAAATGCGTTGGTCAGCTCATAAAGTTGCGCCACGGCAACATTGAAGCGGAGCCCCTCAATATTGCGGCCGACCTGGTCCAGCGCCTTGTGGGTGGCACGGCGAAGGGCCTCAGCCTCGGGGGAGAAGCTGGCCGGTTTTTTTTCACCGGCTGGTGCGGCTTTGTCTGCGGCATCGTCCAGGAGGCGCCAGATGCGTTGGATGAAACGGCCAGCAGCGGCGATGCCATCGTCGGTCCATTGCACGTCGCGTTCGGGAGGAGAATCCGACAGCATGAACCAGCGCGCGCAGTCGGCCCCGTAATGAGCGATAATATCGTCGGGATCGACGACGTTCTTTTTGGACTTGGACATTTTGACGATGTCGCCGATCTGGACCGGCTTACCAGTGTCGATGGCAAGAGCCTTGCGCTCTGTTCCGTCGCCCTCAATGCGGACCTTGTCCGGCTCGAACCAGACCTGCTTGTTGTTGGTGTCACGCTGGAAATAGGTCTCGTGGGTGACCATGCCTTGGGTGAAAAGAGCGGCAAAGGGTTCGCGGAGTTTATTTGCGGCATGGCCGGAGTCCGAAATCGCGCGGAAGAAAAAGCGCGAATAGAGCAGGTGCAAAATCGCGTGCTCGATACCGCCGATGTACTGGTCAACGGGCAGCCAATAAGCGGCGGCGTCCTTGTCGATGGGAACGTCGGCCTTGGGATTTGTAAAGCGCGCGTAGTACCAGGAACTATCGACGAAGGTGTCCATGGTGTCGGTCTCGCGGCGCGCAGGCTTGCCGCATTTCGGGCAGTTGACGTTCTTCCAGGTGGGATGGCGCTCAAGCGGGTTGCCGGGCTTGTCGAATGAGGCATCGTCAGGGAGCTTCACCGGCAGGTCTTTTTCAGGAACCGGAACCGCGCCGCAGTCTTGGCAATGAATGATTGGAATTGGGCAGCCCCAATAGCGCTGGCGAGAGATGCCCCAGTCGCGCAGGCGGAAGTTAACCTTGCGCTCGCCGACCGGCTTGCCGTTGAGCTTCGCTTGTTCAAGGCGCGAGGCGACTTCCTCAAAGGCGGCCTTTGTGTCGAGGCCATCAAGGAAGCGCGAATTCATCATGGTGCCGTCGCCGTCGTAGGCTTCGTTGGTGATTTCGAAGCTGTCCTTGTCGGCGCCAGGCGGCAATATGACGGGTACGACGGGCAGGTTATATTTGCGGGCGAAATCCAGGTCGCGCTGGTCGCCTGACGGGCAGGCGAAGATTGCGCCGGTGCCGTAGTCCATCAGCACGAAGTTGGCGACGTAGACGGGCAGCGTCCAGTCGGGATCGAGTGGGTGGACAGCGCGTATGCCGGTGTCAAAGCCTTTTTTCTCCGCGGTTTCGAGGTCGGCGACGGAGGTTCCCAGGCGTCGGCATTCCTCGCAGAAAGCTTTCAATGCGGGATTTTTCTCCGCCGCCGCTCTGGCCAGGGGATGGTCGGCGGCGACTGCCATGAACGACGCGCCAAACAGGGTGTCGGGCCGGGTCGTATAGACCTGCAGGTCGGTGTGGCCTTCTGGTGCGGTTTCTTTTTCAAGTTCCCAGCGGACCAGCAGGCCTTCTGAGCGGCCAATCCAGTTGGCCTGCATCAGCCGCACCTTCTCTGGCCATTTGTCGAGTGTTGACAGTGCTTCCAGCAGTTCTTCGGCATAGTGAGTGATCTTGAAGAACCATTGAGTGAGCTCGCGCTGTTCAACCAGTGCGCCCGAACGCCAACCGCGACCGTCGATCACCTGCTCGTTGGCGAGCACGGTCATGTCGACAGGGTCCCAGTTGACCTTGGCGGACTTGCGGTAGGCGAGGCCCTTTTCCAGCAAGTCGAGGAACAGTTTCTGTTGGTGCCTGTAGTAGTCAGGTGAGCAAGTGGCGATTTCGCGGTCCCAGTCGAGTGCGAATCCGAGCGATTTCAACTGCGCCTTCATTGCTTCGATATTGGCGTAGGTCCAGGTGCCAGGGTGCGTCTTGCGCTCGATTGCGGCGTTTTCAGCGGGCATGCCGAAGGCGTCCCAGCCCATCGGGTGGAGCACGTTAAAGCCCCGTGCCGTCTTGTAGCGTGCGAAGACGTCACCCATGGTGTAGTTGCGCACGTGGCCCATGTGGATGCGCCCCGAGGGGTAGGGGAACATTTCCAGGACGTAGCACTTGGGCCCTTTTTTCTCTGATCCTGTGATGGGATCAGGCTCGTGCTCCTGGGCATTCTCCCAGACGGCCTGCCAATGTTTTTCGCGCTCAGGTGCGTTGTATCGTTCTGTGGCCATGAGTTCTCTGTGTGGGAATTGGGGGCGCAAAGCCGCCCCACGTCTTGAGGAATGTGTTTCGGCGGCGTAATGAGCCCGAAAGGCTGGGGCTGGTCAAGGTTTGGGTTTTGCGTGTGTGATGGCTACGGGAGTAGTCTTCCGGGTCGTGCAAGAGGCAGCCCCTCACCCCGGCCCGGCCGTCACCGCACCGTCCAAGCTATCAGACGACACGAAATGAGAGTTACAAGGGAGAAGTGTCTGATTTTTGGGCATGGCGTTCGGGGAGATTAAAGCGTGTCGCAAATAATGAGAGGCGCTCCACACGCTTTAAGTCCTTGTTTTTATGCATGTCGTTACCGCAAAACCGCGGCACGCTTTTGCGTGACATGCATCAGGCTTTGAATAGTGGAATGGGTGGATGATCTAATATGAGTGGATCGGAGGAACGGCTTTCTGGGATACGGGCGCGGATCAAGACGGCTGCTGAAGGTCAGGGGCGGACTGCTGCTTCTGTGACATTGATAGCGGTGTCAAAGACGTTCGATGCAGATGCAATCCGTCCGGTGATTGCAGCCGGGCAGCGGCACTTCGGCGAAAACCGGGTGCAGGAGGCGCTGGGCAAGTGGCCCGAGCTTCAGGCGGAGACGTCCGGAATTGTGTTGCACCTGATCGGGCCGCTGCAGTCCAACAAGGCGAAGGAGGCGGTGGCGCTTTTCGATGCGATCCATTCGATCGACCGGGAGAAGATCGCCCGCACGGTGGCCACGGAGATGGAGCGGCAGGGCCGGCGGCTGCAACTGTTTGTGCAGGTCAACACGGGCGAGGAGCCGCAGAAGGCGGGCGTGATGCCGGCGGATGCTGTGGCGTTCGTTGCGATGTGCCAGGGTGAGCTGGGGCTCGATATTTCTGGGCTGATGTGCATTCCGCCGGTGGACGAGGAGCCAGCTGTGCATTTTGCGTTCCTTGCCAAGCTGGCGAAGGAGGCGGGTGTTTCAGGGTTGTCGATGGGGATGAGCGACGACTTCGAGACGGCCGTGGAGTTCGGCGCAAGTCATGTGCGCGTGGGCAGCGCGATATTCGGTGGGCGGGGGTAGATGTTGGCTCGCGGAGTTAAGTTGTTGCGGTGTTGGCAAACGACGAGTGCATGTGCACTCAATCATCAGGTCGTCGGATTGCTTTGATGGAATAACAGAGTTTTCCAAAGGCAATCTGGGGCTGGCCGCTCGCTGGGGGTTTTGGCGGGGTGGTAGGCTCGAAAAAGTGATTCGTGGATCATCAGTGGGTTGTGGTTAGGCCTGTGTGGACGGTTCGGCCGTTCTTGTCGCGGGTGGGCGTAGCTGAAGTTCCATAGTTCCTTTCCCTGCGTTGTGCTGAGTCTCGTTGTGTGTGCGTCGCTTAAAACGACTCCCGAGGAGACCTGCCATGGCTGCTAGCACTGCCGCCGTTCTACGTGAAGCCGATGCCGCCGCTGCAGAAGCTGCGCGCGATGCGCGCGCCGAAGTGCT
>JBKEAX010000474.1:0-3316 GCA_047972825.1 Hyphomicrobiaceae bacterium
GGGAGCAGTGCCTGGATAAGCTCCTGTGTTATGCGCTCAGGTGCAACAATCGGCACGCGCGTATGCCAGCGGATTGACTGAACGTGCGAAATTTCTGACAGCGCGCGCGTTACGTCAGCAATGCGGCGCGGCGACAGAATTAACGGATCGCCGCCTGTCACGATGACTTCAAAAATTTCATGATGTGCGGCGATGTAGGACAGTGCATTGCTGAGTGCACCGGCGTCCAGCGATGCGCTTTGCCCTTGCCCCACTGTTTCACGGCGGAAGCAGAACCGGCAATAGACCGGACAAACATTTGCAAGCTTCAGCAAAACGCGGTCGCGATAACGATGAACAATGCCGGGCAGCGGGCTCTTGGCATCGTCTCCAATGGGATCACGAAGTTCATCAACCGATGTATCCAGCTCGCTGGCGCTGGGCACAAACTGACGCGCGATTGGATCAGCCGGATCGAACCTGTCGATGAGCGCCGTCATGGCCGGCGGTATCGCAACCGCATAGCGTTCACTCACGGCCTGCACTTCAGCGCATTGTCCGGCGGATATAAGGCCGGCAGCGGCAAGATCATCAGCCGTGCGGAGCGTGGTAGGCGGCTTGTGCATGAGCGTTATTTGGGTGCGGATCCTGTGTCAGGCCTGAAGTGCGCGGAAGGGGTGATAGTCCATCTAGGGTCCGGACCCTACATACCTGCCGGGTTACATGGGCGTCCAGATCACGTCGTCAATATGCTTTGCTCCGGTGGCCAGCATGACGAGGCGGTCGAAACCCAGCGCGCATCCAGCGGCATGCGGCATTTCTTCCAGCGCTGAAAGAAAGTCCTCGTCGATTGGATAGCGCTCACCATAGATGCGTTGTTTTTCGGCCATATCGGCTTCCATGCGGTGGCGCTGCTCCAGCGCATCGGTAAGTTCGCCAAAGCCATTGGCCAGTTCCACGCCACACGCATAAAGTTCAAACCGCTCCGCCACCCGCGGGTCGGCATCACAACGGCGCGCCAGGGCGGCCTCCGGGGCGGGGTATTGGTGTAGAATGACGGCAGGGTGAGGGCGCTGGGAAGCAGGGCAAAGCTGCGGTTCGACACGCTCAACGAGAACACGCGAAAAGATATCGGACCAGGTGTCATCAACGGCGGTTTTGACGCCGCTTGCCTGCGCGGCGCGGGCGAACGCGTTCCGGTCTGGGGCGTTGGCGCTGAAACCGTCAGCAAGCAACCCGATTCCAGCAAAACGTGAAAAAGCCTCATCAAGCGTGATGGTTTCAAGTGGCTGCAAGGGGTCACAGCCGTGGCCATTGAAGGTCCATCGCGCGTTTCCTGCGGTTTCGGCCGCAATTTTGAGAAGCATCGCACAATCGTTCCAAAGCACCTCGTAATGAGGCTTGGAGCCGGAGGTCGAGGTGTTATCGTCCGTCCTGTACCATTCCAGCATGGTGAACTCAGGGTGATGCAGGTGTCCGCGTTCACGGTTCCGGAACACTGGGGAAAACGTGAAAATCTTGTTCTCCCCCGCTGCCAGCAGTTTCTTGCAGGCGAATTCAGGCGAGGTGTGCAGGTATAGGGGACCGCTGGCTAGGTCAGGTCCAATCAGTTCGGTTTTGAAGGCGTGCAGGTGCGTTTCGTTGCCGGGAGAGACCTGCAAGCAGCCTGTATCCACCTCGACAAAGCCCTGCGCCTCGAACCACGCCCGGATCGCCGCCTTGATCTTTGTACGGGCCAATAGAAAGGGGCGCCGGTCCGCATGCCGGTTCCGGTCCCACCAGGGCGATAACGGCGGCATATCTGGCATTCAATCGCTTCTCATTTCGTTTTGTTAGGCTTTCAGGGCGTGTACAGCGCCCGGTCGCGAGGGGCTTTTCTGAGCGGTCCACCAAGTGCGATGTTGGGGTGCTGGCCTGCCGCACTTGGAGTTCTGGCCGAGAAAGGTTATGAACCGGGCCGAATCTGTCCGAACCGGTATCAGCCGCAAAGCTGGGCCCGGCTTCAATAGCAAAGTTTCCGGAAACCGGGAGACCCAAACACGTGGTCAAAATTATCGCCAGCCAGGTCCGCAAGGGCAACGTTCTCGATCTCGACGGCAAGCTCGCGGTGGTCATCTCTGCTGAGAATATCCACCCCGGCAAAGGCACACCCGTCACCCACCTGGAACTGCGTCGCATCGCCGACGGTATCAAGGTAACGGAGCGCTACCGTACCACCGACCAGGTCGAACGCGCCTTCGTCGAAGAGGTGGACTACAACTACCTGTTCGAAGACGACACCGGATTTACGTTCATGCACCCCGAAACATTCGACCAGGTAATGGTATCGCGCGATGTCTGCGGCGACCAGGCACAGTGGCTGCAGGAAGGCATGACGTGCAAGTTGTCGATGTTTGAGGGCACACCCATTGCCATTGAATTGCCCGCGCGTGTGATCTTTGAAATTATCGAGGCAGATCCGGTCGTCAAAGGCCAGACTGCGTCGTCGTCATATAAGCCTGCGGTCCTTTCAAACGGCGCAAAGATCCAGGTGCCACCTCATATCGGTGCGGGCACACGGGTTGTGGTGTTGACAGCAGACGGTTCCTACGTAGAGCGCGCAAAAGAGTAATCTCTTGCCAGAAACCAGACGGCCGGCCGGTTGCACAGCAAGGCGGCAACGGTGAGATTGCCCCCTTCTGCACGCAATCCCGTGGCTCAGTTCATGCGCCTGCGTGGCGGATAACCCGGCCGATGATCATGTCGCCCTCCTTGAGGCCGAAAAATTTCAGGACCTGATCGGGCAGTGTTTCTGGCTCGGTGAGTGACACTCTTTCGTCCCGCTCGGCGACGATCACACGCGCGCGAGCGAGATCGGGTGCACAAACCAGGTAGATTTCGTCACCAGACCGGTATTCAAATCCATTGAGCACGTGCTGAACTCCTGCGTAAGCGTGTCGGGTCATGGCGGTTGCCGCCGTTAGAGCATGTTTAGCTGAAGTGTGGTGCGGTTCAGCGTGAAAAACACCGCGAGAAATAAAATAGAGCGCGTTTGCGATTCCGTGAAACGTGAACGCGATCTAGATTTGTGCAGCACGCAGAGCAGCGTGGCTACTGCAACTCCAATTATGGCTTGTGATTACCCCGCCGCCAACCTCTCTTGACGGGCGCGCCTGGAATGCTCACCATCCTCGTATGACGGAACACCGAATTACAACCTGCCTGATGGCCGCCATGATTGCGCTTGCAGCGCTGTCTGCGACGATACCTTCTCCAAGTGCGGCGGGTGAGCGCCGGGCTTGGCACAAGGATCGTTCCAAGCAGGTTACACACAACCGCCGAAGGCCGCCAATCAAGG
>JBKEAX010000565.1:0-1694 GCA_047972825.1 Hyphomicrobiaceae bacterium
TGCGCGCCATCGACATGCCGACCATGGATCACCGCGGTCCAGGTTTTACGGAGCTCAGTCAGAAAGCGCTCGAAGGCATCAAGAGCATTTTCAAGACACGTCAGCCCGTCATCATTTTTCCCTCATCCGGCACGGGTGCTTGGGAAGCTGCGCTGGTAAATACGCTGTCGCCAGGTGATCGCGTGCTGATGTATGAGACGGGTCACTTCGCCAGCCTCTGGAAGGCACTGTCCCAACGTATCGGGCTGGTCCCTGACGTCATTCCTGGTGATTGGCGCAGTGGTGTGGATCCAAACAAGATTGAGGAGCGTCTTGCGGCCGACAAGGGTCACGAGATCAAGGCCGTATGTGTTGTGCACAATGAAACCTCGACGGGTTGCAAAAGTGCAATCGATGAGGTGCGCCGTGCAATCGATGCCGCCGGGCACCCTGCCTTGCTCCTGGTGGATACCATCTCCTCGCTGGGTTCCATGGACTATCGGCATGATGAATGGGGCGTTGATGTAACCGTTGCAGGGTCTCAGAAAGGCCTGCTTCTGCCGCCAGGATTGTCCTTCAATGCCGTGAGCGAGAAGGCATTGGAGGCCAGCAAGCATGCCGCTCTCAGCCGCTCCTACTGGGCATGGGATGAGATGATTGCGGCGAATGCAAATGCGGTCTTCCCGTATACTCCTGCAACAAATTTACTCTACGGGCTGGTTGTTGCAGTCGACATGCTGAACGCTGAAGGTCTCGACAATGTGTTTGTGCGCCATGCTCGTCACGCTGCTGCCACGCGCGCGGCTGTTCAAGCTTGGGGTCTGGACGTGCTATGTGCTAACTCCAAAGACTATTCGTCTTCTTTAACAGCTGTGCTGATGCCGGAGGGCCATAGCGCAGATGGGTTCCGCAAGACAGTGCTCGATAGCTATAATATGTCGCTGGGCAATGGGCTGTCCCGTTTGGCGGACAAGGTATTCCGCATCGGCCATCTTGGCGATTTCAACGATCTCATGTTGATGGGAACGTTGTCGGGTGTTGAACTGGGACTGCGAAAGGCGGGTGTGCCCCATCGGGCTGGCGGTACGCTTGCTGCGATTGATGCTCTGGCCAGCGACGATGGCTCTGCAGCGATCGCAGCACAATAACGATCAAGGCCGAATGGCCATATCCGGTGAGCGAAACTGAGCCACGCACCAAGCGAGGCCAATCGGGAGGTAATTGCGAATGAAAACCACCGCTGGAATAGTGTCGGTCCTGGCACTGGCGCTTGCAGCCAGTCCGGCCTCGGCCGAGAAGCTGATTTTGAAGTTCGGCCATGTCGGCCAGCCAGGCTCCTTGTTCGAGGCAAGCGCCAATGAATTTGCCCGCTGTGCCAATGCCGCCCTTGGAGACAAGGCCGAGGTGCAGACGTTCGGCTCATCGCAGCTCGGCAAAGACAAAGAGATGCTGCAAAAGCTGAAGCTTGGGCAGCTTACCTTCTCATTGCCGTCTTCTGTGATGTCGTCGGTGGCCGATGAGTTCGGCGTGTTCGAGATGCCCTATATCATCAAGGATCGCGATCACATGCGCCGCGTTCAAGGCGCAATGATGGACAAGGTGTTCCAGCCCGCCGTCAACGCCAAGGGCTATGAGATTATCGGTCTCATGGAAAACGGCTTTCGTCACATCACGAACAACGTCCGCCCAGTCAACAAACCAGAAGATCTGGCTGG
>JBKEAX010000574.1:0-6347 GCA_047972825.1 Hyphomicrobiaceae bacterium
CAGGGAATGCGGCTCTACCAGGCGCCCCAGGTCACGGTGAAAGCACTGGAGAATGGCGCCAGCATCCGCGGCATTGGCGAGCCCACGGTTCCCCCGGCTGCGCCCGCGCTGGCCAATGCTATTTTCGCAGCAACAGGCAGGCGGCTACGAGAGATGCCCTTCAGAAAACACGTCGATTTCGTCTAATTTGCATCGCAGCATCAGACGGCTTCGACACAGAATATTGAAACAAGCGAGTTCGCTCGAACCCTTCCATCGCCGAAGGCGATCAGGGAGCAAGGCGACCCGGCGCAAGCGCCGCCCTCGCGGAGGGCCTACGGCACGTGAGCGCAAAAAATCGTGACCGAGAAGCGAGTTCGCTCGAACCCCACCATCGCCGAAGGCGATAAGGAAGCAAGGCGACCCGGCTCAAGCGCCGCCCTCGCGGAGGTCCTACGGCTCGTGAGCGCAAAAAATCGTGACCTAAAAGCGAGTTCGCTCGAACCCCACCATCGCCGAAGGCGATCAGGAAGCAAGGCGACCCGGCGCAAGCGCCGCCCTCGCGGAGGGCCTACGGCCCGTGAGCGCAAAAAATGGTGCCCAGGGGTGGAATTGAACCACCGACACTGCGATTTTCAGTCGCATGCTCTACCAACTGAGCTACCTGGGCAAAGCTTCGTAACGGCGCTGGCCGGAGCCGAAGCTCGGCCCTTATAGTGAGTTGACCCGAACCTGTCCAGCACCCTTGCGACAACACAAAGGTGCACATGCAGCACAACAGGAAAACCCTGCTCTGGAGCTAGTCGTTAAACTGGGCGGAGCCAACCGTCAGTCCCCGCTGCCCCCAACAAGAAGTTCATCACGGAGATCACCGGCATCGATACCTCCCCGACATACGACGAAATCGCAAGGATCACAGCACAAACAGCCCGTGCGCAAAGCCAAGCTGCCGACCCTGCCACATCAGCATGGGTGAGCGCCAACGCGGGCACCGGCAAAACCCATGTCCTGACACGGCGGGTTTTGCGCCTGTTGCTTGCAGGAACGCCGCCCGAACGCATCCTATGCCTCACCTACACCAAGGCCGCGGCCGCCGAAATGTCGACGCGCGTTTTCAGAGAACTCGGCTTTTGGGTAACGAAGCCCGAAGCAGACCTTGAGGCAGCACTTGAAGATTTGCTCGGCCGCTCCCCTAAAGCCGCCGAGACCGAGCGCGCCCGCAGCCTGTTTGCACGTGCAATCGAAACGCCGGGCGGCTTGAAGGTTCAGACGATCCACGCTTTCGCCGAGCGGTTACTACAGCGCTTTCCTCTGGAGGCCGGCGTCACACCCGGCTTTTCCACCCTCGACGATGTGATGGCCAGTCAGTTGTTGCGTGAAGCCATAGATTCCACCCTGCATACTGCCACCCATGCGCCAGCATCGCCTCTGGGAAAGGCACTGACGGCATCGGTTGCCTTCGCGGCCGATGAGAGTTTCGACGCCATGCTGAGTTCAGCGCTGGATCACAAGGACTGGCTTGAGCATGTCGTAAAAGCTTATGGTCACGACAGCAACGGTGTGCTTTGCGACCCATTCGACGCCATCGCACTCGTCTATCGCAATGCCTTCTCACTCGGGCGGAATGAAACACACGAGACAATCGATCAAGAGCGGCTTTCATTATTGCCCGATGCATTTCTTCATCGCGCCCGTGAGGTATTGGCCCAAAGCAGCAGTGTCGATCAGGAGATCGCAAGCAACATTGGCGATGCGCTCAAAGCACAAAGCACCACGGCACGACTGGAAGCCTTGACCCGCGTCTATCTCACCAAAACACTGTCTCCACGATCTGACAGGAATTTCTGCGTCAAGGCTGTGCGCGAAGCAGAGCCTGCACTAACGCAGCAACTGAGGGATGCTCGTGACCAGTTTGCAAACCTCACCAGCAAGCGTCGCGCACTCGACGTGATCGCGGCAACGGCAGCACTGATGCGCCTCGCTGATGCAGTATTGACGCGCTACAGAAGTCTCAAGGCGCGTCGTGCAGCGCTTGATTTCGAAGACCTCATTCGACACACCGCTGGCCTGCTGCGGACATCCGAAGCCGCACAGTGGGTGCTCTATAAACTGGACGGCGGCCTCGATCACATCCTCGTCGATGAAAGCCAGGACACGAGCCCGGAACAATGGCGCATTGTCGAATCCCTTGCTTCGGAGTTCTTTGCAGGAACTGGTACGCGAGATGATGACCCATCGCAATTCACGCCCGCGTCCGCTTCATCTGGCGCGCCCGAAATAAATAATCCCAGCCCCCCACCAATGCGCACGCTGTTCGCCGTTGGCGATGAAAAGCAGTCCATCTACTCGTTCCAAGGTGCACGCCCAGAAGAGTTCGCACGTATGGGTAACGAGTTCCGTACACGCGCCCAGGCTGCTGGCGTGCCTTGGCATGATATTCCGCTGACCTTGTCGTTTCGCACTGTCGCCCCAATCCTGAATGCTGTTGACAACGTTTTTGCAGATGCACATCGCACGCCCGGTCTTACCGCAAACCATGGAGAAAAAAGCGGAGCCACCGCCAACTTGGTCGCCCACGCTGCTCACCGCATCGGCCACGCTGGACTTGTCGAAATCTGGGACACCGAAAAAGCCGAAAAAACCGAAAGTCTTGACGCCTGGACACCCGATGACAGCTCCAGTGACATACCACCAGCGGTGCGGCTGGCTGAGCGTATTGCCGACCGAATAAGCGAGATGACCCAAGGTGGCGAACGCCTACTCTCCGAAAACCGGCCTATAACACCCGGCGACGTCTTGATCCTCGTCCGCAAACGCCATCCGTTCGCACGCCCCATGGTCGCAGCACTGAAGTCACGCGGCATTGCGGTTGCTGGCGCCGACCGTCTCTCATTGGCCGACCAGATCGCGGTGCAGGATCTCATTGCACTCGGTGACTTCCTCACGTTGCCAGAAGACGATCTCGCCCTTGCCAACATTCTCAAGAGCCCCCTGTTCGGCTTCGACGATGACGACCTCTTGACCTTGGCCCACGGCCGCAAGGGCACACTCTGGAAGGCGCTACTGGACCAACGCGATAGCCACCCGGCCTTTGAAGAAGCGGCCAGTTTGCTGCGCGACTGGCGGCGCCGGGCCGATTTTCTGCCGCCATACGAATTCCTCACAGGCGTCTTGGATCGCGACGGCATGCGCCAGAAGTTGCTTTCCAGGCTGAGCGCCGAAGCCGCCGACAGCATCGATGAACTCATCAACCTGGCAATTGCCTTCGATGATGACGCTCCACCGTCCCTAACAGGCTTCCTCGCATTCTTGCGTGAAGGCAACCGGCAGATCAAACGTGACATGGATCATGGCCGCGATGAGGTGCGGATCATGACCGTACATGGCGCCAAGGGGCTCGAAGCGCCGATTGTTTTTCTTCCCGACACATGCACGACATCAAGCGCCGGTCGCCGCTCAAGCCTTGTGCCGCTTGAACTGCCTCAGGCCACCCAGGAAGCCCCGCCTGCATTCGTTTGGAAAATTAAAGATTCAAAACACCTCGCCCCCATCGCAAAGGGCGATCAGCTAATCAAAGAGCGCGAGCGCGAAGAACTGAATCGCCTCCTGTACGTTGCCATGACCCGAGCTCGCGACCAGCTATATGTTTCGGGGTTCGAGGGCAAGAACAAGCGGCCATCCGACTGCTGGTATGACCTCATCCTGTCAGGGCTTGAAAGGTCTTTGACCGATACGGCCGATGCACAGGGCCGAACCGTGCGGCGTATCGAAACGTCGCAAACAGTGGCTGCCGGCAAACGCAAAAGCTCTCTGTCGGAGCTGCATTCTGCCACACCGTTGGAACCGTGGGCACTTACGCGTGCGCCGCGTGAAGAGCAGCTCACCATGCCGCTCGCGCCATCGCGCCTTGCACCCTACGACGTCGACGAGGCAGGAGATCCCCTGCAGGTTCCACAAAGCAGAAGCGCTGTTGACCACGAGGACCCTCCCGCAGCCCCGCCGCGCGTCCTCGTAACAGGAAATCGCTTTCTTCGGGGCACCCTGACGCACGCGCTTCTGGAACACTTACCAAAAGTTCCAGCCGATAGACGGCAAACCGCAGCAAAAGGCTTCATTGCCGCACGCGGCCAGGAACTTCCCGCAACGGTGCAGCGCAGCATCGTTTCTGAAACGCTTTCAATCTTGAACAACTCAGAATTTGCCTGCCTGTTCGGGCCCGATAGCCGCGCCGAGGTATCAATTGCAGCTGAAATTCCTCACCCCTCAGGGCGTGGTCCCGCGCTCAAACTCAACGGACAGATCGACCGACTGGCGATCGACGGAAACAATGTTTATATCATCGACTACAAGACGAACCGGCCGCCCCCTGTGGACGTGGAAAAAGTTGCTGACGCCTATCTTTTCCAGCTCGCAGCATATCGTCTTGCACTTGCCCAGTTATTCCCGGATAAGGCATTGAAAATTGCAATCGTCTGGACCGATGGGCCGCGTTTAATGGAATTTTCCGCAACTCAACTAGAGAGTTATGAACGCAGGTTGTGGCAGCTTAACGCCTCCAATCTTGACGTGCCTTAGGCCGGTCCATACCTTCCCGCTCAAACCTGGACAAATCTGCCACCGACAGGTGGCCCCATAGGAGAACCACGATGCCCAACGCTGTGTCGGACAAAACCTTCGAAGAAGAAGTCCTGAAATCCTCTGAGCCCGTAGTGGTCGACTTCTTCGCCGAGTGGTGTGGCCCGTGCAAGGCAATGGCGCCCGCCCTCGACCAGGTGGCTGAGGAAATGAAGGGTAAGGTGAAGATCGTAAAACTCGACGTCGACCAGAACCCGCAGGTGACCAGCCGTTATGGCATTCGCGCCATGCCTACTTTGATGATCTTCCAGGGTGGTCAGGTTGCTGCCTCCCACACGGGCGCACTTGTTCAAAAAAAGCGTCTTGAGGATTGGATCCAAAGCTCCGTAACCGTATAGGCCGAAGTCGGGCAGTTCGAGGCCCGGTTTGCTCTCACCTGCGCGTCAGGCCTTCCATCATAATTTCGGGCTGCCCAACGGCAGCCCTTCTTCATATGAAGCGGTTGCTTTTAACATGGCAACAAGTTCAATTCCGGCTGGATGGCCAGAAAAGTTGCCGAACTGAACAACTCCGCTTGATCCGCCGGCTTATCTATCGTTCATTCAGGCCGCAAATCAGGCTTCAATATCTAGCATGTCTTGGAAAACACTTTTTTTCAGCTTTGACGGACGCATTGGCCGCAAGCAATGGTGGCAGGCCATGGTGCCGCTGCTTTTCGTGTCGGTCACGTTGGCATTTCTTGCCAACCCGCGCGCCTGGTTCTTCGATGACATCGCGCGCGCCGGGCCAACGCTTGCTGAAACGCTATTGAACATCGCGTTTCTCATTCCCCAGACTGCCATATGCGTTAAACGATTCAATGACCGCAACTGGCCGCAAATCCTGCCCTATAGCTACGCTTTCGTCTTTCTCATATTCGTGCTGCTCGATCACAACCGGATAATTTTCGCAAGGCATACCCCCTCTCAGTTGGATATCGCGTTCGTCGCCAGCTTGGCTGCCATCGCCGCCGTAGTCATCATCGACAATGGCTTCATGCGCGGCACGGTCGGCCCCAACCAGTACGGCCCCGACCCACTCTCACACGACGGCAATACACACACGCCGCCAGCCAAGGCTGGCTTGAAACCATGATCGAAACCAGGACCGCAAGATGTCGCTTGATATGAAGGATCCGGTAGCATTGGCCCAGGCCCTGATCCGGTGCCCGAGCGTCACACCGGACGAAGGCGGCGCGCTCACCCTGCTGCAGGACATTTTGCAACCCGCAGGTTTCACCGTTGAACGCATGACGTTCAAACAAGCCGGAACGCCCGATGTAGAGAACCTTTATGCCCGCATCGGCAGCAGCTCACCAAATCTGTGTTTTGCTGGCCATACCGATGTCGTACCACCCGGCCACATCGATGCTTGGACAGCATCCCCATTTGCGGCAGAAATTCGAGATGGAGTCTTATACGGTCGCGGCGCAGTCGATATGAAGGGCGCGATTGCCTGTTTCATTGCCGCTGCCATGCGTCAACTCGACCAGAACGGCAAGATAACTGCACACGGTTCTCTCTCCCTACTCATCACCGGCGATGAGGAAGGACCATCCATAAACGGCACGGCAAAGGTTCTCGAATGGCTCAAGCAAAGGCACGAGAAACTCGACGCCTGTCTGGTTGGCGAGCCATCCAACCCGCAGGCACTCGGCGACGAAATCAAGATTGGCCGGCGAGGTTCAATCAATGGAAAGATCGTTGTCCAAGGCTTGCAAGGCCACGCCGCTTACCCGCAGAAGGCGGATAATC